>CAYQTW010000491.1:0-2507 GCA_964420485.1 uncultured Anaerolineales bacterium | reverse complement strand
TCATCGGGCCTTCCGGC
Organism: uncultured Anaerolineales bacterium; assembly: GCA_964420485.1. Taxonomy (GTDB): domain Bacteria; phylum Chloroflexota; class Anaerolineae; order B4-G1; family B4-G1; genus CAYQTW01. Next base: position 2,490 of record CAYQTW010000491.1, on the reverse strand, counting down.
TGCGGCAAATCCACCTTCCTGCGCTGCTTTAACCGCATGAACGACACCATCTCCGGCACGCGGGTCGAGGGCCAAGTCCTACTCGACGGTCAAGACATTTACGCGCCGGGCGTAGACGTGGTCGAACTGCGGCGGCGGGTGGGGATGGTTTTTCAGCGGCCCAATCCCTTTCCCCAGTCCATCTACGACAACGTCGCTTTTGGCCCGCGCGTGCTGGGGTTGGCGCGAGGCGGCGCGTTGGATGCCCTGGTCGAAAAAAGCCTGCGGGCGGCGGCGCTGTGGGATGAGGTCGCAGACAAACTGGATTCCCCCGCGATCGACCTCTCGGCCGGCGAGCAGCAGCGGCTATGCATCGCCCGGGTATTGGCTGTCCAGCCAGAAGTCATCCTGATGGACGAGCCCTGCTCGGCGCTGGACCCGGCCGACACGTTGCGGATCGAGGACCTGATGCGGGAACTGCGGAAGCAATATACTATTGTCATCGTCACCCACAATATGCAGCAGGCGGCCCGCGTCTCTGACTATACGGGTTTTTTCTGGCTGGGGGAACTAGTGGAATACGACGAGACGGGCCAAATATTTACCCGTCCGGCGCAGGCATTGACCGAGGACTATATCACCGGGCGGATGGGGTAAATCAATGAGCAATGAACAGTCTCGATTGATGGGAGGGTAAAATGAGCAAGGCCAGAGCGTTATTCGACCGGGAACTGGTGAATTTGCGCGACAACATCTTGTACCTGGGGAGTATGGTGGAGACGGCCATCGAGGGGGCAGTTCAGGCACTCAAAGAGCAGGATGTAGACCTGGCTCGTCAGGTGATCGCCGGCGACGCAGAGATCAACTCCCGGCGGTATGACATTGAGGAGCAATGCGTGAGGCTGATCGCCACCCAACAGCCCGCAGCCGGGGACCTGCGCGCCATCATTGCTGCGATTCACATTGTCACCGAACTGGAACGTATGGCCGATCACGCCAGCGGGGTGGCGGAACTTGGCGTCCGCCTGGCCGGTCAGCCGCACCTAAAGCCGCTGATTGACGTTCCCCGTATGGCAAAGATTGATCAGGAAATGATCCGCGCCAGCCTCGACGCATACTTTAAGCGCGATCCAGACCTGGCGCTAGAGACGGCCAAGCGGGATGCAGAGATTGACGGCCTGAACGACCAGGTCTACCGTGAACTGCTAACCTACATGCTCTCGGACCCCAGAACGATCACCCGGGCCACCTATCTGCTCTGGGTGACTCACAACCTGGAGCGCATCGCTGACCGGGCAACAAACATCTGCGAGCGGGTCGTGTATATGTGCACCGGTAGGATGGAGGAGTTGAATTTCTAATGATGAGAAACTATGGTTACACGTCCGTCTATGAATTTCTGGGCGACACGGTCGTCTACCGCAACCTGGCGCCGGTTGACCCACGCCTGCCACCGCTGGCCGAGATGCGCGAGCGCGTGGGTTTGCCGGCCGGTCTCACGCCGCGTAAGAGCCAGCCGGAGTATGCCCGCGTGATGGCTTACCTGCTGCGGCGAGCGCGGGCGCTGGATGTGCCCGGCACTGCCATTGAGCAGTTAGTCTACGTGGGCGACACGCGACTGAACGACGGCACCGCGTTTGCCAACCTGTGCCACGCCGGGGATTGGCCCGGCCTGGCCTTTATCGGGAGCGAGCGCGATGAGCCTGCGCACGTCGAGATCGTCGAGCAGGACGGGGGCACGCTTTATCTGTCCAACCGCTGGGCGGCGTTGGCCGAGTTTGACCGCTTCTGCCGTGAGCGAGGGTTCCCGCTGGACGAGCGCACGGCGGTCATCGTTGACCTGGACAAGACGGCGTTGGGCGCACGGGGGCGCAACGATCACGTCATCAACCAGGCGCGGGTCGAGGCAGTGCGCCGCACCGTCGGCGATCTGCTGGGAGATGACTTTGACCCGCAGGGCTTTCAGGCCGCTTATGACTGCCTCAACCAAACCGAGTTCCACCCATTCACTACCGATAACCAGGACTATTTGGCCTACGTTTGCCTGATCCTGGGCAGTGGCTTGTACGGGCTCGATCCGCTGGTGGCCGAGGTGCGCGCCAGACGTCTCACGACCTTTGAGCAATTCATCGCCAGGGTGGAGGACCGCGCGGGCGAGTTGCCTCCCGCCTTGCGCCGTATCCACAAGCGCGTCTATGCCCGCGTGCGGCAGGGCGACCCCACTCCATTCAAACCGTTCCGCTACAACGAGTACCAGGCCACCGTCGAGCGGATGGGCCAACTGGACGACGACGCGCCGGTGGCAGAGTTGCTGGAGCACGAGATCGTCATCACCCAGGAGGTGCGGGAGGTGGCGCTGGCCTGGCGAGAACAGGGCGCACTGCTCTTTGGCCTTTCGGACAAGCCCGACGAGGCCTCCATCCCGACGGACGACCTGGCGGCCCAGGGCTACCGGGCTATTCATCGGGTGGAGACGCACGCCGTGGGGGAATGAACAGAGTAGACCCGAAA
>CAYQTW010000490.1:0-2514 GCA_964420485.1 uncultured Anaerolineales bacterium | reverse complement strand
AGGACGAGGGCTAGGAGCAGGTAAGTGCGACTTTTGCCCCAGTGCCAAATTAGTTACCGCTCAGCACAGGCCGCCTCCCACTCGAGATAAAGTTCACCCATCTCGGGAAGACTGGTCCAGCGAAGATACCCCTCCTCGACGAGGGGGTCTATCAGTTCGGTCAGCATGTCGTCCCAATACTGGAGGTGCTGTTTGAATTCGTCCGAGTAGGTGATCTCACCTGTCGCTTTGTCGTAGACGATGTAGTTGGGATTACCTTCTCGAGAGTAAAAGTGATCCACGTGCAAGACCGCGTAAAAGGTGTTCACCCGCTCTGGGTCGGCGTGGAAGATGAACTGGCTGACCATGGGGCGCAGCCGGGTCAGGACGCGCTCGTGGTGGCGCGTGAGCGCCTGTCCCCAGCCGGGGATGTAGACGATGTCGGTCTCTGGATGGTGGGTCATAAAGTTCTCGACGTCCGCCAGGGCATCCCCCTCGCCGGGGCGCCAGGGGTTGTTGATAAACCGGTCGTAGGTGCGTTGGGTGAAGTGGTTCTTGTACGCCGACCAGGTCAGCATGGGGATTTCGGCGTAGCGGCTGGTCTGGATGAGGTCAAAGTTGCCGTTGTGATCGGTCACCGGGGTGCCCGATGCGCTGGCGAGGAGATCGCGCAGGTCGCGCACGTACTCGATAACGTCGTCATCGTCGAGGTCACAGTCCCACTCTGAGTGTTGAGCACAATCCCCCGCGCTGCGGAGAACCCCCCGGTCGTCGCGGCAATTGGGGCCGTGAGTGTGGGTAGAGTAGTGAACGTTGTAGTCGTTCGCCAGTTCCGCCAGAAGCCCCGGATGGAACCCGGCCTCGGCGGCCATCGGCCAGTCCTGCTCGGGCTGAATGGTGAGAAAACCGCCGTGTTCGTAAAAGATGCGCGCCACCTCACGGAAGACGGCCGACTTTATCTGGAAGAAAGTCTCATTGGTCTGAATCGCTAGTGGATCCTCGATGTGTATCAGAAAACTGATGTGCACGGGGACCACCGGCTCGGGGGGAACCGGAATACCGCCGACGGTCCGGCTTGGGCCGGCGTACTCCGCCATGCGCCAGAGGCGTGATTCGACCTGGGCGTCATCGAGATACAGCGTGGTATTCGGCCCCACTTCAAGGCTAAATAGCGCGTAAGCGATGTTCTTGGTGTTCTCGGCGACAAAGCGGATTTGCTTCCATTCCGGGCCGACGGTGACGGGATCTGCCCCAAAAGGTCGGCCTAATTCGCCTTCTTCCATCAAACCATCAGGTGACAGTTGGAGCGTCACCCAATAGACCAGCGGCTGGAGAGTGACCTCACCGCCGGGGCTGCGCGCCCAGATCGAGTAGCGGCTGTCCTCCCCCTTCTCGATGTGGGCTTTGATGGAGAAGGTGACGCCCTCGTCGGGGCCGGCAGTGACGGCATAGCCGTAGGAACCTGTGCGCGCTGCCTCCGGGACTCGCTCGACCGTCGCCCGACCAAGCGTCTCCACGGAATGGTCGGTCAGCACCACCTCCGCTTCTCCTTGTTCGAACCCGCCGTCGGCCAGAAAATCGTGGAAGACCAACATCTCCTTGGTCACGACGGCGTGATGGGGGTTGGGATTGGCGCAGGCCGAGCCGCTACCGGCCCCGAGATTCTCGGCCAGGAAACCCTCGATGGCCTCCAGTGCCGTTTGAGCCTCTGGACTCTGGAATTTGAAGATAAAGGCGTGCTGCGCGCCCTCGACGGGCAAGTAGGTCACCTCGGCTCCAGCGGCCTGGAGCGCGGCGGTCATCCGCTCAGAGTTCTGGGGGCTTACGACGTCGTCGGCGGTGCCGTGGATGAGGAGCGTGGGCGGCGCGCCGGCGGTGGCGTAGGTGACGGGCGAGAACGCTGCGCACAGGTCAGGCGCGTCCTGGCAGGGTTGGCCCAGGAAGGCGGTGACAATTCGCCGCGACCCATCGCTCTCCTGGGCGTGGAAGGGCAGATCCAACGGGCCAAAGCAGGAGACGATGGCCTGCACGCCGAGGTCCGTCGCCGGGTCGCCGCAGGAGGGCTGCCAGGGCGATTCGGGGGCAGAGGGCGCAGCGGCCAGTCCGGCCAACGCTGCCAGGTGTCCGCCGGAGGAGGTGCCCATCAGCGCGATGCGATTGGGGTCCACACCGTACTCGGCGGCGTGTTCCCGCACCCAGGCGACGGCGCATTGCACGTCGGCGACCGCAGCGGGGGCGGGGAAGTCGGGGGCCAAGCGGTGGTTGATGGCGAAGGCGGCGTATCCCCACTCGGCCATCTTTTCCCCCAGCCGGGCGTGGTCCGCCTTATCGCCCTTCTGCCAGTAGCCGCCGTGGACGAGGATGATGGCCGGGTACGGGGCCGGCCCATCCGGGAGATAGACGTCGAGCGTGAGCGGCTCCCCTTCGATCATGGCGAAGGTCACGTCGGTGGTCTGGCCGGGCGTGGGGGCGGGAGGCGCGGGCGTGACCGTCGTCTCGGCGCAATCCTGGGGGCAGTTCTGGGCGGTCTCCGGG
>CAYQTW010000489.1:0-2520 GCA_964420485.1 uncultured Anaerolineales bacterium | reverse complement strand
GCCGAGAGGGGGTTGCGTAAACGCAGGTAGGGGCGACCCTCTGCGGTCGCCCTGCTGGACCGGCGACCTTCTGCGGTCGCCCTGCTGGACTGGCGACCCTCTGCGGTTGCCCTGCTAGACTCTAGTTTTCCCTCATCCTCGACGTCCACCAGCGAATAGGTAATCACTTCGTCCAACCCACAGCCGACCAGCAAGTCACGCACGCGCTCGGCTCCCTCCAGGCGGGGATTGGCCCGCTGCGGCGGCAATTCGTCCTGCATGAGCGTCGTCGGGAAGCGGTCGTAGCCCCACACGCGCCCCACCTCCTCGGCCAGGTCCACGGGAAGTGTGACGTCGGGGCGGTGGGAGGGGATGGTGACTTGGTAACTGGGTGACTGGGTGACTGGGTGACTGGGTGACTGGGTGATTTGGAATTCAAGGGAGGTGAGGATGCGGATGATTTCGGCGGTTGGGATTTCGATGCCCAGGATGCGGTTGACTTGGGCCGGGGCCAGTTCGATGGTGCGCACCGGTTGTTGGCCAGGGTACAGGTCGCCGATGACCGGGACGACGGCGCCGGCGCCCAGTTCCGCCATCAGATGAGCCGCCCGTGCTGCTGCTTTCACTGTCAACTCGGGGTCCACTCGCCGCCCGAACCGCGTGCTCGCGTCGCTTGTCAATCCCAGCAGGCGGGAGGTGCGGCGGACATTGAGGAAATGAAAGTTGGCCGCCTCCAGGAGAATGTCGGTCGTCGCCTCTGTGACCTCGCTTTCGAGGCCACCCATCACGCCGGCCACGGCCACGGGGCCACCGCCGTCGGTGATGAGCAACATCTCCTCGTCAAAGGTGCGCGAGATCCCGTCGAGGGTCTTCATCTGCTCGCCGGGGCGGGCGCGGCGCACGATGATAGCCGGGCACTCGCCTCCTGGCCCTTCGGCATCGCTCAGGGCAGGCCTGGGGCGCAGAAGGTGGTAGTCGAAGGCATGCAGCGGTTGCCCCAACTCCAGCATGACATAGTTGGTGATGTCCACGATGTTGTTAATGGGACGCATCCCGGCGCGCAACAGCCGCGTCTGCATCCAGAAGGGTGACGGGGCCACCTTTACACCACGGATAAAGGCCGCCGAGTAGCGCGGGCACAGGTCGGGGTCGGCGATCTCTAGCGCCAGGAAATCCGGCGCGGGAGTCAATTCCGCTGGGTGGCGCTCCAGCACTTGTAGCGCGTCTCGCTTGAGCGGCACGTCGAGCAGCGCCGCCACCTCGCGGGCAACGCCGACGACAGAGTACAGGTGGGCGAACGGGCCTTTGATGTCGAACTCTAGCACGGCGTCGCCCAGGTACTCGACCAGCGGCGTGCCCACCGGCGCGTCGTCGGGCAGGTAAATGATGTCTACTTGCTCGTCTGCGAGGCCCAGTTCCTTCTCCGAGCAGACCATAGCCCGCGAAGGTACGCCGCGAATCTTGGTTTTCTTCAACTTTATGACGCGCCAGCCCTTGGCGTGACCGTCGTAGAGGCGGGCGCCCTCCAGGGCGAAGGCGACTTTGAGGCGCAAATCATCCTGGCCCCGGAGCGGTAGCAGGCTGGGCGCTCCGGTGACGACGATCTCGGGCTGCGGACCGCCGTATTCGACCTCGGCCATAACCAGCCGGTCGGCGTTGGGGTGGGCGCGCACGGCGCGGATCTCACCCACGACGATTTTCTCTGGATCCCACTCCAGTTCGGCCCCCGGCAGGCCGATGTACTCGACCGTCTCCACCTCCAGCCCGGCCAGCGTCAGCCGCTCGGCCAGTTCGGGGATGGGGAGGGTAATGTCCACATAGTCTTTGAGCCAGGATAAGGGTATCTTCATCGTTTCATCTCCTTCTCAGAACTGCCGCAGGAAGCGCAGGTCGTTCCCGTAGAACAAACGGATATCGTCAATGCTGTACTTGAGCATAGCCGGCCGCTCGACCCCCAGCCCAAAGGCGAAGCCGCTCCACTCATCGGGGTCGTAGCCGCCGTTCTCCAGTACGACAGGATGCACCATCCCCGCCCCGGCGATCTCTAGCCAGCCAGAGTATTTGCACACGCGGCAGCCCTTCCCACCACACAGGATGCAGTCCATGTCCGCTTCGATGCTAGGCTCGGTGAAGGGGAAGTAGGAGCCACGGATGCGGATACGTCGCTCCGGCCCGTAGAGCCGCCGCGCAAACTCGGTCATCGTGCCGATCAGGTCGGTCATTGTGATAACGTGCCCTATCGCCAGCCCCTCCACCTGATAGAACTGGTGCTCGGAGCGGGCGGTGATCTGCTCGTAGCGATAGCACTTGCCGGGCAGGATGACGCGGATGGGCTCGGGGCAGCGCTCGCGCATCACCCGGATCTGCCCCGGCGAGGTGTGCGTGCGCAGCAGCACCTCGTCGCTGACCCAAAAGGTATCCCACATATCGCGGGCCGGGTGGTGGGGCGGCATATTGAGCAGCCCAAAGTTCAGTTCGTCGGTCTCGACGTCGGGGGCCTCGTAGACCTGGAAGCCCATTCCGGCAAAGATGGCATAAATT
>CAYQTW010000488.1:0-2541 GCA_964420485.1 uncultured Anaerolineales bacterium | reverse complement strand
AAATTGGGCAGCGGCGTACCAATGTACCAATTTCCCAATTTACCAACCTACCAACCCCGCCTTGCAAACACTTGAGAAATACAGTATGATACTGTCAGACGAACGTGTAGATACGTCGTGTAAATAACCGAGTTTTCCATTTAGAACACGGATGAGCAGAATTAACGGATCGAACTGTGTCTAGGCGGCCAAAATCCGCCCAATCCTCCCAATCTGTGTTCTGAAACACCAAGAAACACCACGTCTTGTGTCAATGGAAAAGTCGTGTAGATAAGGAAGCGCGATGAACACCATACGAATCAAAATCGCTTTGGTCTTTCTGACGTTGGGCATAGGATGGAGTGCCTGTCTGCCAGCGACGCCGGTTAGCGGTCTACCCGCTCCTTTCTCCACGGCAGCGACCATCTACTACGTCCGCACCGACGGCGGCTCTCCCGACCAATGCACCGGCCAGACGGACGCAGCCTACTCCGGCAGTGGGAGCGGACAAGACTGCGCCTGGGATCACCCTTTCCGCGCACTTTCGCCGGGCGGCACGCCGCGCATCGCCGGTGGCGACACCCTCGTCATCGCCAGCGGCAGTTACACGATGGGCCTCGGCGCTTCCGGAGCCGACAACTGCGAGTCAGACTATTCCTGGGATTGCCACGTGCCACCTATCCCCAGCGGCCCCGATCCGGCCAACCCCACCCGCATTCTGGGGGCCGGTTGGGACTCGGGCTGCGCCAACCCGCCAGAACTGTGGGGCACAGAGCGGGCGAACATGATCATCAACCTGACCGACGCCAGCAACGTCGAGATCGCCTGCCTGGAGATCACCGACCACTCGGGCTGCGTCAAAGATCACACCGGCGGCCTGGCCTGCAAGCGCGACACCTACCCCTACGGCGACTGGGCCGCCGACGGCCTGTACGCCGAGGACGCATCTAATGTCCACCTGCGAAACCTGAACATCCACGGCCTGGCATCTGCCGGCATTCGCGCCGGTCGGCTCACCGACTGGACGGTGGAGGACGTGCGCATCGCAGGCAACGGCTGGGTTGGCTGGGAGGGTGACATTGAGGGCGACGACTCGAACTCGGGCACGCTCATCTTCCGCCGCTGGACGGTCGAGTGGAACGGCTGCGGCGAGACCTACCCCGGCGGCCAACCCACCGGCTGCTGGGCCCAGACGGCCGGCGGCTACGGCGATGGCGTCGGCACCGGCACTACCGGCGGGGATTGGATCATCGAGGATTCGGCCTTTTTGCACAATACCTCCGATGGCCTGGACTTGCTCTATCACAGCCTGGGCGGTCGCATCACCCTCGACCGCGTCCGCGCCGAGGGGAACGCCGGCAACCAGGTCAAGGTCACCGGCCAGACCGCGATCACCAACAGTGTGCTGGTGGGGAACTGTGCTTTTTTCGAGGGACAGTCTTTCACCTACAACGTGGACAACTGCCGCGCGCTCGGCAACACGCTGGAGGTCGTCTACACGGGCGGGGAGCAGGTCTCTATCGTTAATTCGACCTTTTACGGCCAGGGGGACGGCCTCATCTGCGGCGGGCCGCGTGAGGGGCACAATTGCAGTGGCGCGGAAACGCTCATGGGACGGAACAATGTTTTCCTGGGGGACGCGGACTATTTTGACCCCGGAGACGACACCTTTCTGTTCTACCAGGAAGGATGCGCCGGCTTAAAGTTCGACGCGGACTATAACATCATCTCCAACACAAAGAACATCGAGTGCGGCGTCAACAGCGACTATGTAGATTCGGGCGAGCACGACATCTGCGCGGACCCGCAGCTCACCGGTATGCGACCAATCTTGGACAGCCCCGCCATTGACGCCGGCACGACCAAAGGCGCGCCAGCCGACGACTTTGACGGCACTCCCCGTGACGCCCATCCAGACATGGGAGCCTTCGAATATCCCCCTCTCAGCGCCGTCAGTTCCTTCCACAGCATTGATCCTGGCGGCATCGCCACGTACACCCTGAAAGTGCGGCCTATCGGCGTTTCCACTGCCGCTATTAGCCTGGTCACGGCCAGCCCATCCCCCAGCCTGACCCTGCAACTGGTCCCGACGCAGGTGGTCCCGCCCGGCCAGGCCATCCTCACCGCCAGCGATGCGCATACCGGCACGGCACTCTTGCCCGGCCTGCATTACGATATCCCAATCACCGGCACGAACGGCGCGACGCAGACGATTCACGTGAGCCTCCTCGTCGGCGGGGTGCGGGTCTACCTGCCGTTGATCCTCAGGGATTGGGCCACATCTCAACCCCAACCGCCTCCCCAGGTAGCGGGATGCGCCGTCTTCCCCGCCGACAACGTGTGGAATGTGCCCGTGGACACGTTGCCCGTGGACGCCAACTCGGCTGCCTACGTCGCCACCATCGGCGCCGGCGACTATGTCCACGCCGACTTTGGCTCCGGCGTCTGGGAGGGTGAACCCATCGGCATCCCCTACGTGGACGTGCCGGGCAGCCAGCCCCTGGTGAACGTCACCTTCGACTATGCCGACGAAAGCGACCCCGGCCCCTACCCCATCCCCCC
>CAYQTW010000487.1:0-2556 GCA_964420485.1 uncultured Anaerolineales bacterium | reverse complement strand
GTTCCAAGAATTCACCCACGACGTGGTGGTAGACGAACTCCTGAACCGCGTCGTCGGCAGGGGACGCGCCGCACGCATCCACACCCTACTGGCGACCCAACACCCAACCATCGCCGCCTTCGGTAAGGACAGCTCCACGAAGCGCAACCTCCCCGGCCGCATTGCCCTGAAAGTCTTGGACGCCAAAGCCAGCGAGGTCGTCGTCGGCGCTCCCATCCCACGGGCCGACCGGCTCAGCGGGGCCGGGGATGCCTACACCATCGGCGGCTCGATCCACCGCACCCAACTGGTACTAGTAGACCATTGAGACCTGGACCAAGCGGAGCGACAACCTCCGACTCTGGACATGTGGCCAGAGTTCAGACCGGACGCCATTGGGCAGGAACCGACTGTCCAATGGGTCTACACTGGTGAGCAACTGGCCTATGGCTTGGCAGGCTCACACTGTGGGCACGGGCGCCCCTGGCTGCAAGACATGTTGGAAAAGGCCGACTTGGGGCGGCCCGGATCCACGCGGGCGGCCCGCCTCCTTCACCTCTGCCGCGAGCAACTGGAAGTTTTGGAGGAGTTGGGGTTGGGGTTGACAGAGGTTCCGCCCAAGCCGTTCATGGAAAGCGAGGGCACGCAGCCGGGACAAATCATCGACGTCGTCCCGCTGCTATCGGATTAGTGACCTGCCTGCCCACCTGCCCGGCATACACTGTCTGGCAATTCAGGCCGATTTTCGGGAGGAGAGTGTATACCCCCCCGGGTGGGCAGGCAGGCAGACAGGAGGTTCTAATGGCTAAATTGACTACCAAAGAACGAGTTCTACTGGTCATTGGCGCAGTCGCACTGATCGTCATCCTAGCCCTAATCGGGGCGTTGCTGTACGCCCTCAGCAGAGTCAGCGTGACTACTCTGCGCTGGTGGGCCAGCGTCGTAACCCTGGCCCTGCCCCTGGCTATCCTCGCCGCCTACTACCTGGGCCGCATCGAGACCCAGGGGTGGAGAGCCGGTCTGACGCAGGGCATCGAGGCCGTAAGCGAGGCCGCCCGCAAGACGACCGATGTAGCCCAGCGCACGGCTAACATCCGGGTGACCACGGCGCAGCGGATGAAACGCCAACCTATGCCAGTAGTTCAGCAAATGTTTCTCCCACCCGCCGTGACCGGCATGGGCGCCATAGGTACCACTGGCGTGATCCTCCCCCCCCAGTGCATTGAGGGCGATGTAGAACTATAAGAACTACGAGGGGGGGGGGAGAGAGAGAGAGATTGGAAGGTCATTGGGGAGAACCACGATTGCACTTGCATTGCTCACGGCATCTATGGCGTTCACCGAGTCGAGCCAGTAAGTTTCTACCGATTGAAAGTAGCCCCCCCATCTGCCGTCACAACTGGGGGGACAAAAGGGGGGTGCTGTGAACACCACCAAGATTATTGTACCACAGCCCTTCCCCCAAAGTCACAGGAGAGATAAATGCGCAAAAAGTTGGAGTTTATAGCAGACCGTATTGAAGCAGTGTTGTCGCTGCACAAGGTGCCGGCGCGGGTGACCGGTGGCACGGTGACGCCCCGCTGGATCAGATTCACGGTGTTGCCCGCCGTGGGAGCCAAGATATCAAAGATCAGGAACCTGAGCGAGGAACTGGCGGCCGCGTTGGATGTCGTCGAGTGCCGGGTATCCCGGCGTGGGGCAGCCATTGCCATCGAGATCCCCCGCGATGATCCCCAACCCGTTCGCCTCATACCCCTGTATAAGCAACTGATCAACCAACCAACTGGTCAACCCGCCAACCATTCCTCCATCCCGCCGGTGACTGCGATCTTGGGCCTGGCCGAGGACGGCGCACCGCTGCTCATTCGACTGCCCTCCCCAGACGTGGCGCACATCCTGGCGGCCGGCACGACCGGGGCGGGCAAAACGATGCTGCTCCAGACAATGATCCTCAGTTTGGCAATGACCAATCCTGCGCATCAGCGCATCAGTGCATCAGCGACCGACGAATCAGCGCATTGGCGAATCGCCGACTCTCCGACTCGCTCAATCGCTATGGTGCTGATAGATCCCAAAGGCCACGCTTTTGGTCTCTTTGAGAGTCTGCCCCACCTGGCGCGTCCGGTCATCCGAGACGTAGAAGAATCTACGGAGGCATTTCAAAGCCTGGTACATCTGATGGAACGCCGGGGAGGAATCCGCAATCCACAATCCGCAATCCACAATCCGCAATTCCCTATCGTGGTCGTCATTGATGAACTGGCCGACCTGTTGATGATGGGTGGCAAGGCGGTGCAAGAACCATTGACACGCTTGACGCAGCGGGGGCGTGAGGCTGGCATCCACGTCATCGCGGCCACGCACCTGCCTGTCGGCAGACAGGAAAAGCCCACGACGGCCGTGCTGGGTTCCCTGGTCAAAGCCAACTTTCCGGTGCGGTTGGTGGGGCGCGTGACCAGCGCCGAGGATGCACGCACGGCATCCGGCTGGAGCGGCACGGGAGCCGAACGGTTGATGGGGCGGGGGGACTTTATCGCCGTAACCGAGGGGCGGGTGACACGCTTTCAGGTAGCACAT
>CAYQTW010000486.1:0-2558 GCA_964420485.1 uncultured Anaerolineales bacterium | reverse complement strand
GTCTTTGTGGTTGGCGGTGTAGACGACCTGGGTATAGTCCTCGGGCAGGTAACGATTGAGGGCCTGTTTGTAAAGGGCGCAAGCCTCGCGGTCCACGGCGACGACGAAACCCTTAAAGCCCCGAGGCTCGACGTTTTCCCGGTAGTGACGGGCGACGTGGGCGGCGATGTGGTCCACACGGTCGGGCGCTTTGAGCACAGCCTTGAGTTTCTCGGCCTTGTCGAGTAGGCGATCGAGCTCCTCGATGCTGGCGACGCCGGCCTCGTCCACGACGCGGAAGAACTCGTTTTCCAGCGTCGCGCGGTCCAGGCGCAGATCGGCGGGGGTGAGGGTGTAATAGAGAGGGACAGTAGTGCCGTCCTCGACCGATTCGTCAATCGAGTACTTGTCCAGGTAGCCGGAGGGATCGGGCTTGCCAAAGGTTTCAAAGGTGCCGCGCCCCACTTTGCCCTTGTCCACCGGGGTGCCGGTGAGGCCAAAGTAGACGCCGTTGGGCAGCGCGGCCCGCATATAGGTAGCCAGGTCGCCCTCCTGGCTGCGGTGGGCCTCGTCTATGAGGACGACGACGTTGGAGCGCGGGTTGAGGTTCTTTGGGATGCGGTCGAATTTGTGGATCAGGGTGACGATGAGGCCGCGATAGTCTGAGGCCAGCAGTTCACGCAGGTGACGCTTGCTCTCGGCGCGGACGATGGCGGGAAAGCCAAAGGCCTCCAGGTTCTGGACCATCTGGGTCTCCAACTCGCGGCGGTCCACGACGACGAGCAGCGTGGGGTTCTCCAGTTGGGGGAGGCGGCGCAGTTGGTTGGCGGCGACGATCATGGTGAGGGTCTTGCCGGAGCCCTGGGTGTGCCAGATAAGGCCGGTACGGGGGGCGGACGCGAGGCCCGCCCCTACACAGATCCCCACCCGCCGCACTATGCGCTCGACGGCCCGCATCTGGTGGGGGCGCAGAATGAACTTGTGGGTCTGGTCGTCGGCGCGGTAAAAGATGACGTAATCGCGCAGGATGCGCAGCAGGTGAGCGGGGTTAAAGAGACTCTTGCTCAACCGCTCCAGGCCATAGCCCTTGCCGTTGGCCTTCCAGCGGTAAAAGGCTTCGAGGTCTTGATTCCAGGTAGCGCCGTAGTGAAGGCGCAGGTCGCAGGCGGCAAAGAGTTGGGGAAATTTGAGCAGTTCGGGGATGCGCTGGGTGTAGGTGTGCTGCACCTGGTCAAAGGCCACCAGTTCGGCATCCCGCACGGTGGGGCTTTTGTTCTCAATGATGGCGACGGGGAGGCCGTTGACAAAGAGCATTATATCGGCCCGGCGGACGTCGCGGTCCTGGAATTTGAACTCTTGGGTAAAGGTAAAGGTGTTGTTTTTGAGCGTATCAAAGTCTATGAGGGTGAGATTGCGCTCGCGCCTCTGGGTCTCGTCGTAGACGGTCCAGCGGCCGCGCAGGGCAGCGACAAAGTTCTCGTTGCCGGTCATATCGGGGCGGACGGTGCGCAACCGGTGGAGCACGTCCTCGACGCTTGTGCTGAGCCCCGCCGAAGCATTGGCAGGAGTGACTAGGCCGGGATTCAGAGCAATGACCCGCTCGCGGGCGATGGACAACAGGAAAGGCTCCCGCAGGTCGTTCCCCCGGGCCTGGAGCATCTCGTCGGGCGGCACATAGTCCCAGCCACTGCCGATGAGGTAGGTGACGAGGGCCTCCTGCACGTCGCGCTTTTCGCTGAGACGACTCACTGTGACTCCTGTTTTAACGCAGAGGCGCAAAGCCGCAGAGAGGCAGAGTTTTGTTCTTTTCTGTGAGCCTCTGCGCCTTTGCGCCTTTGCGTCTCTGCGTTAGAGATTATTGACGACACGATGAAATCCATTCTTGACCAACCGCTCGCCAAAGTTGATGACCAGCCCGAGTTTCAGACCGGTGAGCCGCAGGTAGGTGAGGGTCTGCACTGCAAAGATGGAGTTGTAGTTGGTGGTAGCTTTACACTCGACGATGACTTTGCCACTGACCAGCAAATCGAGCCGCAAGGGTGTACCCAGAGTCCGACCCTTGTACTTGATCGGAACGAGTTTTTGGCGCTCAATAGTCAGGCCGCGCTGTTGCAGTTCCCAGACCAGGGCTTCTTCGTAGACACTTTCCAAAAGTCCAGAGCCGCCCAGGGTGCGGTGGACTTCAATGGTGGCGTCCAAGATGATTTTGCTGATCTCGTTCTCGTGCATGGGGTCTCCTTGTTTAACGCAGAGATGCAAAGGTATCATCAAAAGCCCTCTGCGTTCCTCTGCGCCTTTGCGTCTCTGCGTTGATTCTGAAGGGTAGATTGGAAGAGGGCTTTCTGTATGTCACGTTTTTCGCCGAGATGGGTTAAATCTAGTATCAGTTGCCCTCAAACGCCGAGTAGTCCACGCCCGACTCCTCGCGGAGTGCGGACGAGTATTGGCCAAGTCGCTCATCCCGCATATCGAGGACGTAGGCCAGGTCAGCGGCACGGTAGCACACCTGGCCGACGATGCGCTCGACGAGTTTCTCGCTCGTCAGTCCCTCGTCCAGTGCGTCCTGAACCGAGAAACGC
>CAYQTW010000485.1:0-2568 GCA_964420485.1 uncultured Anaerolineales bacterium | reverse complement strand
CCTTGACAAAGAACGGAATCTCGTTACAATGGGATTTGTCTCTTGGACAAAGTGTGCTGCCTGCGAGACCGAGTGCGAACGAGGGGCCATTTTTCACGAGGATGATGTGCCCGACGATGAGAAGGCTGCCATCCAGAGGAACGTTGACTTTTTCGAGATTGGGCCGGGCCAGGACCTCGTGTAACTGGCGCGAGACTCTTTCAAAATTCTCCGATAGAAAGGAGGTGAATACCAAATGCCACGTGTGATTGATGCGGATGAGTGCATCGCTTGCGGCGCTTGCCAGGAGGAATGTGAGAGCGATGCTATTTCCGAAGGAGATGATTTCTACGTGATTGATCCGGAGAAATGCACCGATTGTGGGGAGTGCGAGGAGGCTTGCCCCGTAGACGCAATTTCTGTGGCGGAGTAGCACACTTGTTGTGTTCAGGTGCAGTAATTAACCCGCTCTCGCTAACGTGAGAGCGGGTTTTTGTGTGAGAGGCCCCTACGTGACATAGATCGGATTGCTAAAGATCCAACCCCGGCGGTTCAACCGATAGTTGAGATAGACCTCGACGCGATACACGCCCGCATCGGCTGTGGTGTGTTTGAGATGCTTGCCCTTGGTTCGGACTAGCACCCGTCCATTGAGCAACAGGCGGATGTCGGCGCGGTGAGGCGTCTGCACCTCAAAGATGGCTGCGCCCGTGCGCACCAGTTCATCCCCCATCAGCGCGCGGTTGGCGCCGCTGTGGGCGCGGAAGCGAAAGCCGGCCGTGGAGGCGGGCAGGTCATATCCCACCCAGGCGTGGCCCGCCCGCAACGCGCCGTAGACCAGCGGTTTGTCGTGTTCCAATTGGCCGTTGAGAGGGCGTGCGGTCAGAATGTGAGTGTTGACGCAGCGGAAGAGAAACTCGTAGGGAAATAACACGCGGCGGATGGGGCCCAATGAGTAGGTGTTGCCGTGCGCGTCGGCCCCACCGATGGCCGCGACGCGCTTTCCCTGGGATAATAGTTGATCCCACTGGCGCAGCGTGGCCCGGAACGGCCCGCTAATACCCCGCGCCGGAAAGTGGGCATAGTAGACCGCCGCCAGTTTGCTGCGCAGGAGCGATTTGAATTCGGACATATAGTTCCAGATTTCGATCCCTGTGTATCCGGTGACGTCCCAATCGCTCCACGGGATGGCCTTCAGGTCGGGGCCGATGGGGCTGCCGCGCTCGAAAGGATGAGCCAGGTAGCAAAAGCCGCCCTGTCGGTTCACCTCGTCAATCAGGTTTTGCGGGTTCGCGGCCAGTGGGGACAACTCGGCCTCGGCGTTGTAGACCAGGAGGTGGTTGGCCTGGGGCTGGCGGCGCACGTCGTGGATCTCTTCGCCCACCAGGAGCAGCACCTTGCCGTGATATTTCTCGACGCCGTTCACCCACACATTGTGGTCGGTGACGATGACGAAATCGAGCCCGGCCTCGCCCGCCGCCTGCGCGATCTCGGCGTGGAGGGCTTTTCCGTCCGAGTAGGGGGTGTGCATGTGAGTATTACCAGCGTATTCGTATATGCTCATTGGAACCATCCTGTCTTGAACTGCATTATGCAACCCCGGCCATTACAGGAATCAGTCGTTCTCTGGTCAGTTCAGCAGCGTACGCGATAGCGGCCTGGATATCGCGCCGAGTCAAAGAGGGATAACTCTTCAAGATTTCCTCCTCGCTGACTCCGGCTGCCAGGTTATCCAGAACGATGGAAACCATGATGCGTGTGCCCTTGATGCACGCTCTCCCGTGACAAACTGATGGATTTACAGATATGCGGTTCAGTACTTGCATCATCTTTCCTCTCATAGCCAGTATTACGTTCGTCGCTCATTACGTTCCGTCCAACCCTTTCAGCAAGCCCTCCAGTTCACTGTATTCCTCAAAAACCCCATCGGCCAGCGGCCGGCCGTCCTGCCGGTCGCTCACCCCCAGGAACAGGATGGCCTTCATTCCCACCCCCCGGGCCCCGGTCAGGTCGGTCTCCGGCAGGTCGCCGACGTGGGCGGCCTGCTCGGGCCGAGCCTCCAGGACAGCCAGCGTGCGCAGAAATTGTTCCGGGAGAGGCTTGGCCGCGCCGGTTTCGTCGGAAAAGGTCAGGGTGCAAAAGTGGGGCAGCAGACCGTCACGGCGGATGATTTCGCGCAGGACGCGCCCCGGCGTCAGCCCGGTGTCAGAGATGAGGCCCAGACGGTAACGTTGCGCCAGACGGGGCAGGACGTCGGCCACGCCGGAGACGGGCTGGGGGGCGCCACCGTGAAGGTAGATGTCCTCCATAGTCCGGCGCAGGCCAGCCAGCGTGTCCTCGGGCAAGTCTGTTTCGAGGAAGGCCAGCATCTCGCGCAGCCAGTGCCCGGTGGTGAGGGAGCGGTGCTCCCCTCGCCAGACGCGCTCCCACACATCCCCGGCGTGGCGGTAGGCCGCTTCGATGGCCGTCCACGGGCGCGGCTGGGAATGGCGGGCCAGCACGTCCTCCAGCAGATGCAGCCGCTCATCGCGGGCATAAGCGTTCTGGTAGAGGGTGCCCCAGAAATCGAATGTTACGGCTTGTAGCATG
>CAYQTW010000484.1:0-2577 GCA_964420485.1 uncultured Anaerolineales bacterium | reverse complement strand
TATAGAACTTGGCGCGCATCTGACTCCACTCTTCCCGCCATCCATACTTGACCAAGAGGGGATGCACGTTAGCCCATCCTATCTCCGTGTTCCAGAACCAAAGAGTAGTTAAAGGTACAGCCCTGTCGGACCAAGCCATAATGTGTGGTTCGTACCATTCAGGGAGCTCCTCCGGCGTGGGTGGATCACCGGGAAACCCCGAAGCGAACATACTATTCTCTCTCCAAATCCCTGGCTAAGGGAGCAAAGAATCCGGACTGTGCGCAGAATCACAGTAAAATTCAGGTAAGGCTCAAGTGCTCTCCCCGGCAAGCCCCAGAAAGTAACGGTGGAAGCGGTCATCCTCCGTCAGTTCGGGATGAAAAGCGGTCGCCAACAAGTTACCCTGCCGGGCCGCCACCACCGCCCCGTCTTCTAATCGCGCCAGCACCTCCACTCCTGCCCCCACGCGCTCAATGAGCGGGGCGCGGATAAAGACGGCGTGGAAGGGTATCTTCCCCAGCACGGGCACATCTAAATCGGTCTCGAAACTGTCCACCTGCCGCCCGAAAGCATTGCGCACTATGGCTATGTCCATCAGGCCCAATAGCGGCTGGTCTGGCACACCGTCCGTCACCTTCTGCGCCATCAAGATCATCCCCGCGCAGGCGCCCCACACGGGGCGGCCGGCCTTCGCCAGTGCGCGGATCGGCTCCAGCAGGCGCCATTTCACGGCCAGTTTGCCGATGGTGGTTGACTCGCCGCCGGGGATGATGAGACCGTCGAGCCCCGCCAATTCCTCCGGCAGGCGCACCTCAGTTGCGTCTACCCCCAGACGACGCAGTATCTTTTCGTGCTCGATAAAGGCCCCTTGCAGGGCCAGGACGCCGACCCGCACTACCACCCCCGCTCGGCCAGCCGTTCCGCCGGCGGGATCTTGCTGATGTTGATGCCGACCATCGGCTCGCCCAGGTTGCGGCTGACCTTGGCCAGGATCTCGGGGTCGTCGTAGTGGGTAACTGCCTGGACGATGGCGTGGGCGCGCGGGGCGGGATCGCCAGATTTGAAGATGCCGCTGCCGACAAAGACTCCGTCCACTCCCAGTTGCATCATCAGCGCGGCGTCGGCCGGGGTGGCAATGCCACCGGCGGCAAAGTTGACCACCGGTAGGCGGCCCAACTGCGCTGTCTCGACCACCAAGTCGTAGGGTGCGCCAATGTCGCGAGCGTAGGACATTAGTTCCTCCGGGGCCATCGTCGTCAACCGGCGGATCTCTCCCATCACGGCGCGGGCGTGACGCACAGCCTCGACGACGTTGCCGGTGCCGGCCTCTCCCTTGGTGCGGATCATGGCCGCCCCCTCGCCGATGCGCCGCAGTGCCTCCCCCAGGTTACGGCAACCACAGACAAAAGGCACTGTGAACTGCCATTTGTCAACGTGGTGCTCCTCGTCGGCGGGCGTGAGCACTTCGCTCTCGTCAATAAAGTCCACGCCGAGCGATTCCAGAATCTGCGCCTCGACAAAGTGACCGATGCGACACTTGGCCATCACCGGGATGGAAACCGTTTCCATGATCTCTAGTATCTTTTCCGGGGCGGACATGCGGGCCACGCCGCCCTGGGCGCGGATGTCGGCGGGAACTCGTTCCAACGCCATCACCGCACAGGCGCCGGCTTCCTCAGCGATGCGGGCGTGCTCGGCGTTGACCACGTCCATGATCACGCCGCCCTTGAGCATTTGCGCCAAGCCGCGCTTTACTGTATCTGTACCAATTTGCTTTTCCATTTATTCACCTCCCACAGTCCTATTGTACCGCTGTTTGGACAAAGCGTCAACGTTTCCGCAATTCGGGAAAACGAAGCAGAACAGAGGCGGAAAATCAACCCCAAAACTCGCTCCCTGAATCTTGAATCTGATGCAAAAGGGACGCTTCGGCTACCGCCTGCCTGTCGGCAGACACGGCAGTCTACCTCTCCAATTTGCCGACTCTCCCCGTCGCTTTAGCCTGGTGTTGCTCGACGATTTCCTGCCTGCCAACGCCCGGGAGGAAAACCCCACTGCCGCCTTGTTTCTCCAACTATCCACTTTCTACCCTGACCTCCACATTGATGCTGTCGTCGGTGACGCTGGTTTTGGCTACGACATTATCTTGAACGTGGTGTACAATCACCTGCACGCCCGCCGGGTCATCGCCTTGCGTGCTCACAAGACCGACAAGGACAAAGCCCTGTGGCCCGAGTGCGGCTACGACGGCAAAGGCTGCCCGATCTGCCATTTCGGCTACGCCTTTACAGTCAACGGCCTTCCAGGCCGATGTCTGGCTCAGTCTAACTACTCTCGCCCGCCTGGTGCGAGAAGCAACCGCCGCTGGCGGCACCTGACGCTAGACCCACCCATATTCTTTGCCAGGCCCCGCGGATACAACTCGCGCGGCCCGTCAGAACCGCGAACCTGACCTTGCGCACAAGTCACTTGTGGCATATAATTACCAGGAGCAAACTCAATGTCATCAAGTTAAGGATTGTAAAGACCTGCCAGGTTTCCGCCAGAGCTTTTGTGAGCCAGATTCGGCACGATTAACAGTGTATTTCCGTTCGA
>CAYQTW010000483.1:0-2581 GCA_964420485.1 uncultured Anaerolineales bacterium | reverse complement strand
ATCCACCCTTGCAGATATCCATATTCCGCTGCAAATGCTGTGGCGTGTGCATCTTCGTTGGCGTGCCAACAGTCCAGCGCACCCTCCTGATCCATTTCCAACAGCCTTGGCTCCCGCTTCAACAGGATGTCCAGTTCCACCACCTCGTGCAAGAGCGCACTGGTACCATAGTAGCCACCGATAGCAATGTCCCTCAGTGTCAGTGTGTCGGAGCCCTGCAGCAGCCGCAGGTAGCGCTCCACCCGCCGCAGGTCGTCCACCGTGATGTTGTACTTGGCGACTGCCTGCGGGTCAAAGTCGGTCAGGCTCACAGCCATTCGTCGCGCTCATCCTCCTTCAGTTGCCTGACAATTGCCCGCACCTCCTGCTCCTGTTCCCTGGGGCAAATTAGCAGCGCATCCTCCGTGTCCACGATCACCATTCCCTCCAGCCCGATGGTGGCGATGAGCCGCTTCCTGCCCAAGACCAATGTATCTTGCGTGTCAATCCCCACGTGCGGGCCGACGATAATGTTTCCCTTCTCGTCGGCCGGCAGCAACTCGGAGAGACTGGCCCAACTGCCCACGTCCGACCAGCCAATGTCCACCGGGATGACGGCCACGTCCTCAGCCCCCTCCATCACCCCGTAGTCAATCGTCTGCCTGGCGACCTGGGGCCAGACGCGGTTCAGCGCCGGTTCGTATCCAGAGGTTCCCAGTGCCGCCTCCACCTCTGCCAGTTGCACGTAGAACTCGGGCATCTGGCGCTCGAGTTCCTCCAGGATGCGGCCCACGCGCCACACGAACATGCCGCTGTTCCACGAGTACTCGCCGCTCTCGACCATGTGCAGCGCCGCATCCGGGCTGGGCTTCTCGGTGAACCGCTCGACGCGGAATACCGGAAAGCCTCCCACTGCGTCCAGCCTTTTCCCTGCTTGATATATCCGTAGCCAGACGAGGGAGACGCAGGCGTGATCCCCAGCGTGACCAGGTGGCCCTCCTCTGCGACCTGCGCCGCCGCCGCCAGCACCCGGCGGAAGCGGGTTGTGTCGGCGATGAAATGGTCAGCGGTGAGCACCGCCATAACTGCTTCGGGGTCCTGCCGGCGCAGATGGATGGCGCCCAGCCCGATGCAGGGGGCGGTGCCCCGGCCCTCCGGCTCGACGATAAAGTTCTCCGGCGGCAGTTCCGGCGCTTGCGCTGCCAGCGTCTCCACGTGCTCGGCGCCCGTGACGACGAAAATCTGTTCCGGCCGGAAAAGCGGCGCCAGCCGGACCACCGCGTGCTCGAACATCGTGCGCTGCCCGACCAGTCTAAGCGCTTGCTTGGGGCGATCACGACGGCTGAGCGGCCACAGTCGTGTCCCTACCCCCCCGGCCATAATCAATGCGTAGAAAGACATCACTCTTTTTCCCCCTGACACGTGAGCAATCGGCTCATTGAAACCCAAGACCTGATTGACTGACACTTTTAACATTGCTCACGGATACACACGGATTTCGTATCATCTCAATATTCTGGGGCACTTTTAACGTAGCCGCGCTTTCCATAGCGCGTTATGCCCGCGAGGTATGGAAACCTCGGCTACATTGCCCCACTTTATTGAGCAGATACCGGATTTCTTTGTTTAACGGGGTCGTAGTAACGACTTTTGTTTTTTGGGCGCTAACGAACGACTAAAGTCGTTACTACAACCGAATGTTAAATTTGTCGGTCAACCAGACCCAAGACACAAAACGTGAAACGTGATGTGTGAAACGTGAGAAGGTTATGTTTTGTGTTTCACGTTTCACTCCACTACGTACTTTACACCCGCCTCGCGGGCCACGACGTAATTCATCCCGCCCACCTGGCGCACTAGCCCCTTCAACTCCATCAACGCCAGCGTGCTGGTCACCTGTGGGATAGGCAATTCTACCTGCTGCTGAAGTTCGTCCACGTGAGTTGGTTCGGCCGAGAGGTAGGCCAATAGCGCCGCCTCCGTCTCGTTGGCCGGGAGCACCTGGCGCGCCTCCGTCTGCTCGGTCACCATCGTCAGGTTCAGTTCCTCCAGGATGTCCTCCGGGCCGAGCACCACCTTGGCCCCGTCCCGGATGAGCGCGTTGGTGCCGGCGCTGCCGCGCATCAGGATAGAGCCTGGCACGGCAAAGACGTCCCGCCCTTGCTCGGCGGCATAGTCGGCGGTGATCAGTGCCCCACTGCGTACCCCGGCCTCGGTGACGAGTACGCCCAGGCTGAGTCCGCTGATGATACGATTGCGCGGCGGAAAATTTCTTCCCTCTGGCCTGGTACCCAGCGGGTAGTCGCTCACCAGCGCCCCATGCGCGATGATCTCCTCGGCCAACTTGCGGTGCTCTGGCGGGTAGACGCGGTCAATGCCGCAGCCCAGCACGGCGATGGTGCGCCCCTTCGCCTTTAGCGCCGCTCGATGCGCCACGCTATCAATCCCCCGCGCCAGCCCACTGACGATGGTGATGCCGCTACGGGCCAATGCTGTCGCCAACCGGCGGGTCACCTCTCGTCCGCCGGTCGAGGCCCGCCGCGTGCCGACGACCGCCATGGTCCAGGCGTCCTCCTCCGTCAGTGTCCCTTTGACGTAGAGC
>CAYQTW010000482.1:0-2585 GCA_964420485.1 uncultured Anaerolineales bacterium | reverse complement strand
TCTATTTGTACGTTGAGACACTGCCGCGTGTGCCGCTCTTTTACCGTAAACAAATTCTCGTCTTGCTCATTAGTTTCCTTCTGCCATTGGCGTGGAACCTCCTATACAACTTTGGCCTCAGCCCCGTCCCGCGCCACGACCTGGCCCCGGCGATGCTCAGTCTGGCCGGTGTGGGGGTGGCCTGGACGCTTTTCCGCTACCGGCTGTTCGACCTCGTGCCGGTGGCGCGGGCCACGGTCATCGAGAGCATGGCCGACGGCGTGATCGTGCTGGATGCGCAGAACCGGATTGTAGACCTCAACCCGGCCGCCCAGGAGACCCTCGGCTGGACGGCCTCCCAGGCGGTCGGTCAACAGGCGGCGCAGGTATTCAGCGCCTGGCCCGATTTGATCGCCCTGTGCCGCAGCGCGACGGTGACACGTACCGAGTCCGCTCTGGGCACGGGCGACGCGCAGCGGTACTATGACTTGCACTCCTCGCCGCTGAGCGATCGTCGCGGCCGTCCCATCGGCCGGGTGATCGCCTTGCGCGACGTCACCGAACGCAAGCATGCCCAGATCCAATTGCTCCAGCAACAACGGGCGTTGGCGGTACTGGAGGAGCGGGAACGGCTGGGGCGGGAGTTGCACGATAGCCTGGGCCAGGTGCTGGGCTACGTCAATGTGCAGGTTCAGGCGGCCCGCGAACTGTTCTCCAGCGGCCAGGCGGCGACGGCCGACGCCACCCTGTCCCGCCTGGCCAAAGTCGCCCAGGAGGCGCACGCCGACGTCCGGGAGTACATCCTCGGCATGAAGACGTCCGTCTCCCCGGAGTGGGGCTTTTTCCCCGCTCTGGAGCAGTACCTTCAACGGTTCAGCCAGAACTATGGCATCCAGATAGCATTGAGCCTCCCGGATGATCGGGCGGAGTGCCCGTTCATGCCCGCCGTCGAGGTGCAACTTCTACGCATCATCCAGGAGGCGCTCACCAACGTTCGGAAACACGCCGGCGCCCGTTCCGTGCAGGTGCTGTTCACCTTTTCGGCTGACCAGGCCCAGGTACTGATCGAAGACGATGGCTGTGGGTTTGACCCGGCCCGGCTCACCACCAGCGACGGCCAACATTTTGGGGCGCGCATCATGCGCGAGCGGGCGGAAGAGGTGGGCGGCACGCTCGAGGTGCGCTCCGCGCCTGGCCAGGGGACGAAGGTCATCGTGCAGATTCCGCTGCGTGAGCCGGAGGCAGAGGGGCACCTGCCACATACGCGGGTGTTGTTGGTGGACGACCATCCGCTGTTCCTGGAGGGGCTCCGGAATATGTTGGCGGCTCGCGGTGTCCAGGTGGTCGGCACGGCCAGCGACGGGCTGGAGGCGTTGGACAAGGCACGCGCGCTGCGCCCCGACGTGATCCTGATGGACGTCCAGATGCCGCGCTGCAACGGGCTGGAGGCCACACGGTTGATCAAGGCCGAACTGCCCGAGGTCAAGATTGTGATGCTCACCGTGTCCGAGAAGGATGAGGACCTGTTTGAGGCCGTCAAGAGCGGGGCCAGCGGGTATTTGCTCAAGAGTCTGGACGCCAAAGCGTTCTTTGAATTCCTCTCGGGGTTGCAGCGTGGTGAAGTGCCCTTCCCGCCGGGACTGGCCGCCAGGATTCTGGAAGAATTCTCACGTCAGGATGAGAGGGGCGCTGCGGTTCCAGCGGTTGAAACACAGGCCGCGCCGGGGCTAACCCCCCGGCAGATCAAAGTCCTGACCCTGGTGGCCCAAGGGCTGACCTACAAAGAGGTTGGCGTGGCCCTATCTCTCAGCGAACATACGGTCAAGTATCACATGGGACAGATTTCGAAGCGGCTCCATCTCAAAAATCGGACCCAGGTCATCGCTTACGCCGCGCGTATGGGGTTGGTCAAGAGTGAAGCATAAAATGTAAAACGTGATGCGACTATCCAAAAGTATAGTCTCTGGCAGTGTAGAGACTACACTTTTTTCATACTTCAGGACAGTGACAACGCGGGGATTTTCTGTTACAATTGATGTGTGATGGAAGAACGGCAGACAGTGGTTCTCTACGGAAATTCCTTGTTCGTCACCGGCATGGAAGCCAGTCTGAGAGGTGAACGAGGGCTGGAAGTGGTGCGCATTGACGCCACCATCCCCAGCGCTGCGCAATGCCTGGACGCTCTCCGCCCCGACGTGGTTATCTTTGACCTGACCGCTCCCAATTCTCCATCCTCCATTCTCCAGGAGTACCCCGGCCTTCCGCTGATCGGCCTTGATCCGAACAGCGACACGGTGGTCGTGTTTTCCAGCCAACAGCACACGGTTCTGACGACGAACGATCTGGCGCAAGTGATCCAGCGAATCCGCTCGTAGTAACGACTTGGTCATTCATAAGGAGGCATAACATGAAGCGCTCACATTCCTTGAACTGGCTATTTCTGGCCCTGTGCCTGTTCACTCTGGCGCTGCTCGCATACCCCACTGTCGTGACCTCGGCGGAGCGAAACGGCATAGAGGCCGCCTGGGAGCGCGCCCGCGAGGCCGGCGCCTACCGCTTCACCGCCGGCATCGTCCAGACCACCATCCCGCTGCCCACCGTGACCA
>CAYQTW010000481.1:0-2592 GCA_964420485.1 uncultured Anaerolineales bacterium | reverse complement strand
GAGTAGCCCCAAGGGGAGTCGAACCCCTGTTTCCGGCTTGAGAGGCCAGCGTCCTAGGCCACTAGACGATGGGGCCACACGAGCATAATTTTACCAGTCTCGTCCTATTTTGTCAACTTGACATTACGTAATAGACCCGTGACAGACCATCCGCCTCCGCCCGCACCACGTCGCAGGCGGTGTAGCCGGCGGCGAAGGCGGCCTCGCACGCCGCCCGCACATTCAGTCGCCAGGCCAGCGCCAGACCCAGGTCGGCTGTCTTGAGCGCCTGCATACGAGGCGGAATCTCGACCAGCAGCCGTTCGCCCTCCGGCCCCTGCGTCTCGCCGGGCTCGAGCCAGCCATCTGCGCGCAGGCGTCCAGGGTTGAGGATGACGGTTCCCTCTTGAAGCAGAACGTCCAGGCGTGGACGCTGCCAGCCCTGCTCGACGCGCTCCCGCACCCGCGCGTCCTCCACCCACCAGGCCACCTCGAAGCGGTCGCTGGGCAGACCGGCGTTGAGCGCATCGGCTATCTCGCCGTACAAGTTGCGCAAATAGCAGCGACAGACAGCGCCCAGTTTCCCCAGGTTGAGCACGCCGTTGGCGGCCTCCAGCGGGTCGTAGGTCCAGGTGACCAACTGGAACCCCTGGTTCAGCGCCCATTCTCGCTGCGCCAGTTTTAGCCGGTAGCCCACGCCACGTCCGCGCCATTCCCGCACGACGCCCATAAAGTGGGAGCAGTGCTGCCAGAGGGGACCACCGGCAGCAGTGGGATTGTCAGGCGCGACGCGCCCGGCAAAGCCAAACAGGCAGCCGATCATCTCCCCCGTACCGTCGAACCCGCCCAGCACCAGCCCGCCGTGCCGCTGGGCGGTGATGAGCAGGTGGGCGGGAATCACCTCGACCGGGTCGGAGCGCCAGATAGTCTGCTGCAATCGCTCGCACATCTGGTACTGCTCTATTGTCTGAAGCGGCGCAATGGTGACGTTTTTCGTACCCACTCGTTCCTCCCTGGCAACGGTACTCGCTCGTGCCGCGCATGGTACACCGGTTGGCTCATTTTGTCCACCCGTTTTTCAGTGTCACCAGTGAATTCAGAACCTCAGTGGTTCGACGCCCGTTGGGGCCATAGAAATGGCATCGCTGACTCGCTGACTTGCGCGTTTGGTGCAAAGTGTGTACACTACCAGGTGTCGCGTGGCGTGTGCGGAAGCAGCAATCCCCGTTTTAGCATCATCGCCGCGTGATATGACATCGTAGTGGCGACTTTAGTCGCTGGTCGCGCGGCCCGAACGACTAAAGTCGTTACTACGAACCTCATAACGGGAATTGCTGGTGCGGGAGCGACAGAGGAGCATGTAATGATCACCTGTTCTCAATGTGGAGTGGAAAACCGCGATAACGCCCAGTTCTGCAATTGTTGTGGCGCCACGCTGCAACGGCCGCTGGGCACCGGCCCCCTGCCGGCCAACACCCTGCTGCAGAACCGCTATCGCATTATCAAGATGGTCGGGCAGGGTGGTATGGCGACCGTCTACCAGGCCGAGGACCTGCGCTTCCCCGGCAAGGTCTGGGCCGTCAAGGAAATGCGCGAGGAACTGCTCTCCCCCACCGACCGCCTCCCGGCCGTCCAGGCGTTCACCCGTGAGGCCGGACTCTTGGCCCGTCTCCAACATCCCAATCTCCCCAGCGTGATTGACCACTTTTCCGAGGCTGGACGTCACTACCTGGTGATGGAATATCTGGAGGATCAGACTTTGCAGGAGCGCATCGAGGAGCGGCGCCACCGGCCTTTCAAAGAGAAAGAGGTCGTCGAATGGGTGCTCCAGATTTGCGATGCGCTGGACTATTTGCACTCTCAGGAGCCGCCAATCATTTACCGGGACCTCAAACCCGACAACATTATCGTAGACAAAGGCGGGACAGTCAGGTTGATTGACTTTGGCATCGCCCGCTACTTTGATCCTTCCAAAAAGAGCGATACACTCAAGATGGGCACGACCGGTTACGCCCCGCCAGAGCAATACCAGGGTGGCGGCCAGTGCGACGTTCGTTCCGACATCTATGCCCTGGGCGCGACGATGCATCACTTGCTGACCGGGCGCGATCCCCAGGACGAGCCTCCATTCTCCTTTGGCCAGGCCCGCCCGTGCAAACTCAATCCTCATCTCTCCCAATGGATTGAGGACGTTATCATGACTGCCCTGTCCTACGACCCTGACAACCGTTACCAATCTGCCGCCCAGATGCGTGAGGCACTGCTTGACCCCGACCAGTCCGCCAAAGGACACACGCGCCATACGCCGACGGTGGGCCCGTCCATCGTCTCGGCCTACGCTCACTATGTCACCCACTTGCCCCAGACCGACGATCTGTTCCAGGTCACAATGGCCGAGATCGAGCAAAGCCCGGCCTCGCAGCGGGTCCAAGAGTTCGCCGAGCAGCAGCGGCGAGAGGAATTGACCACTTTTTACAATCAGGGCCATGATGCCATCCAGCGGGGCGAATGGTCAGAGGCGCTAGAGGCCCTGGACGTCGTGCGGACTCGTGATGGGTCTTTTGCCGATGTGCAACGCCTGGCGCTCCAGGCCGAAAGCGGCTGGTTACAGAC
>CAYQTW010000480.1:0-2613 GCA_964420485.1 uncultured Anaerolineales bacterium | reverse complement strand
GTCCCAGTCCCAATTATCCCAAGTCCAAACTATGCTGCATTTAACCTTCGACCTGCGGAGATCCTGTGACGTCGTGGCCATTTCAGTGTTCTGTTTCTATCCGCGCCTGCACTCCATCGCTTATGATCTCGACCGCGCCATGCTCGTCAGTGCGATAGACCAGCAATCCCTTCAGCCGCTCCAGCACCTCCGCGCAGGGATGCCTGAAGCGATTCTCGGCCCCCACACTGATGACTACCACCTCCGGATCCACCGTGTCCAGAAACTCCTGCGACGTCGAACTGCAACTCCCGTGGTGCGCTGCTTTCAACACCGTGCTCGCAAGTGTTGTCCCCTCTGCCATCAGCCGGTGCTCCACCTCCGCCTCGATGTCCCCCGGTAAAAGCACCGACACCTGCCCGTAGGTCAGCCGAGTCACGATTGAATTGTTGTTGGCGTCCTCCAGCAGTTCCACTCCCGGGTGCAGCACGGTCATCTCCAGTCCCTCGTCGAGCGTCAGGAGCAGCCCGGCCTCGCCCTGGTAGACCGCCGCCCCCTCTGCTTTCAGCAACTGCAGCCAGTACTCGTAGACGTCGGACTCGTGTTCCATCTCGCGAAAGATCACCGTGTCCACCTGGTAGCGCTCCAACACCGGCACCAGCCCTGTGATGTGGTCGGCATCGGGATGGGTGAGCACGATCACGTCGAGTGTGCGGTCCCAGAAAGGCATCTGGCGGCCCAATTGAGAGAGTAGCACCGTCTCGCTGGGGCCACCGTCCACGAGCACCTGCTTGCCGGAGGGGGTCTGAATAAAGATGGCGTCCCCCTGCCCCACGTCTAGGAACACGACGTGCAAGCGACCGTCGGGCAGGCCTCGCCAGGCAAAGAAGGCGAGTGTCAGCAGGATTATGCTCGCGCCAATGAGCACTTTTGTCTCCAGGCGGTAGGGGCGGGGTAATCTCGCCCCTACAGACCGCAACCTGGCCCATAACTTGTGGCGCTGCTCCCGGCTCTGCGCCAGGTACCAGGTGAGGCCACCCAGGAGGATGTAATATGCCCACACCATCCAGCCCTCCATCTGCACCGGTACGGAGGCGAAGGGCACCCGCGCTGTCAGCCGCACCACCTCGATGGTGTAGGTGAGGAACACCCAGGCGATCCAGCCAACCACCTGTCCCAGTAGCCGGAAGACCAAACCCAGCAATGCGGCAATTCCTCCGGCTATCATCAGGTACGACTGAGCAGGCAGAATCATAAAGTTGGTCAGCAGCGTGACGAGAGAGAGGCGCCTAAAGTAGGCCAAGATGAGTGGAGCCGTGGTGATTTGTGCCGCCAGTGTCACGAGCAAGGCTTCGCTAATCAGTCCAACGGCCTTTTGGGCACGTTCGGTGGAAGTGAACCGCGCCAACGCCCGCTCAAAGCCCCGCTCCAGCGGCTCGGCGTAGAGTACCAATCCCACAGTGGCGGCGAAACTGAGCAAGAAACCCACGTCCCACAACGTATATGGGTTCAGCGCCGTCATCCCGATGGCCGCTGCGGCGAGAGAAACAGGGGCGAAGGTGGGACGTCCCAGTCGCCGGCCCCACAGGTAGAGAATGCCCATCAACGCCGCTCGCACCACCGCCGCCGATGCCCCGACGAATATCGTGTAGACCACCACGCCCGTGATGGCGACCCAGACTGCCCGTCGTTTGTCGAATAGCCGCTGCGCTAGCCCGGCAAAGATGCTGGCGATGATAGTGATGTTGAATCCGGAGATGGCGATGATGTGAGTCGTACCGGTGGCGGAAAAGTCGTCCATCAGGTCAGCCGGGATGCCCGTCTCCACGCCCAACAGGATGCCAGTCAGCAGCGCCGCCTGCGGCTCCGGGAGGATGCTGGCGATAGTGAATTGGGCGCGGGCCTTGAGCGTCAGGAGCGCGGCGTAGAGAGGATTGCCCTGTCCGCTCTCCTTCCTCTCGACTTGGGCACGACGGATCAGGGAGTGGATACCCTGGCGGGCCAGATACTCGCGGTAAGAGAATTCTTCGAAAACGGGCGGTGTCTCCAGTAGACCCTCAATGCGCACGCGGTCACCGTAGTCGTGCTGGATGTAGCGGCTGGCTTTGACCAAGGCCAGCCCTTGGACCTCCAGTTCCGTGCCGTCGGGCAATGTCAGCCGTTCGACCTGCACGCGCAGGTTGGTGTAGTGCTCCCGCTCGTCCGGCTCTCCCACCACGATGCCTTTCAACGTCACCCAGCCGATGTCGTTGTAGGTCGCCAGCGAGGTCTCGTTAAAATGGGGGACGGCGAGCAGGAGGCGGCCCGCGCCCAGGGCCAACATCAGTACGCACAGCGCGCCCAGTCGGACGCGGGCATTATCCCACCATAGTAGTAGACTGAGGAACGCCACCAGCCCTAGCACAGGCAATGCCTGCCAGGGCAGGCTGGTTGCTTTCGCGAGCGCGATACCTGCGAGCCATGCGATAGCGAGGTACACGAGAGTCATGGGGCTGTCACTCGAGCGAAGCGTTCTTATATCTGACGCGGTCTCAGTATAGTACAACTTTGTGCAGAGGTCAATAGCCATTTGGGCATGGTCTAGGGCAATCGCTTTTATCCTGATCTCTTGCCCATTTGTCATTCTGAGCGACC
>CAYQTW010000479.1:0-2629 GCA_964420485.1 uncultured Anaerolineales bacterium | reverse complement strand
AGTACATTCCTGCTCCTCCTCCAGGAGGCATCGCCGGAGCGGGAGGTGTTTCCTCAATGCGGTTAAAGCAGCGCAGGAAGGTGGATTTGCCGCAGCCGGAAGGCCCGATGAGCGCAGTAATGCGCCGCTCCTCGGTGTGCATCGAGATGCCGTGCAGCGCCTCCAAGTCGTCGTAGTAGAACCGTAGGTTGCGAGTCTCGATCTTGCTCATCAGTGGAATTGTACCGCAAGCCGCGCAGAGTGGCAAGTGTCTATGTGATGACCACCCGGCGGTTGAAACCGCGGGCGACGCTTGCAAAATCGGCCTACGCCGATTATCCCAGTCGCCGCAGGGCGACTTGGCAGATGTTGCCGCGAATTCATTCGCCAGGCAGCGAATCGGCAAAAAAAAGACCCCTCACCTTGATGATGAGGGGTCTGATTGCCTACAAATTGCTGCGAACCGACTGTGTCGGCCTAGTACATTCCTGCTCCTCCTCCAGGAGGCATCGCCGGAGCGGGAGGTGTTTCCTCGGGGATATCGGTGATCAGTGCCTCGGTGGAGAGCACCATGGCCGCGATGGAGGCCGCGTTGGAGAGCGCCCCCTTGGTCACTTTGGCCGGATCAATGATGCCCCGCTCCACCATATCCACAAAGTCGCCCTGGAGGACGTCGTAGCCGATGCGGTTGTTCCCTTTATCTTTCTGCGTCCGTCGCACGGTGTCTAGGATCACCGCGCCGTCCTGCCCTGCGTTCTCGGCGATCTTGCGCAGTGGCATCTCCAGCGCCGTGCGCAGGATGTTGACGCCGGTCTGCTCGTCGGGGTACTCCATCTTGACCCCGTCGAGCGCGGAGATGGCGTTAATCAGCGTCACGCCGCCACCGGATACGATTCCCTCTTCGACCGCCGCGCGGGTGGCCGAGAGCGCGTCCTCGACGCGGTGCTTCTTTTCCTTCAACTCGGTCTCGGTGGCCGCGCCGACGCGGATGATAGCCACGCCGCCGGCTAACTTTGCCAGCCGCTCTTGCAATTTCTCCCGGTCATAGTCGGATGTGGATTTCTCGATCTCGACCTTGATCTGCTCCATACGGCCCTTGATCTCGGAGTCGTCGCCGTGGCCACCGACGATTGTCGTATCGTCCTTGGTGGAGATAACCTTGTCGGCCCGGCCCAGATCCTCGATGGTGACGCTATCCAATTTGCGGCCTTCTTCCTCGGTGATCACGTGGCCGCCGGTGACGGTGGCAATGTCACGCAGCATGGCCTTGCGGCGGTCGCCAAAACCGGGGGCTTTTACTGCCAGACAGTTCAGCAGCCCACGCAGTTTATTGAGCACCAGCGTCGCCAGCGCTTCGCCGTCAATATCCTCGGCCAGGATGACCAGGTTACGTGCGCCCTTTTGCACCAGTTTCTCAAGGATGGGCACCAGGTCCTGCGCAGCCGAAATTTTCTTGTCATAGATCAGGATGTAAGGCTCCTCAATCGCTGATTCCATCGTCTCGGGGCTGGTGATGAAATAGGGGGAGATATAGCCCCGGTCGAACTGCATACCCTCGACGTACTCGGTCTCGAACTCGAGCCCTTTGCTATCCTCAACGGTGATGACGCCGTCCTTGCCGACCTTGGACATCACCTCGGCGATCAGTTCGCCGATATCCCTGTCCTGCGCAGAGATAGCCGCCACGTTGGCAATCTCGTCCTCGGTGGTTAGTTCGATGGACTGACTGGCGATGGCCTCGACCGCGGCCTCGGTGCCGGCCAGGATACCGTGCTTCAAGAGCATCGAGTTGGCGCCGGCAGCCACGTTCTTCATGCCCTCGGTAATGATCGTGTGGGCCAGCAACGTGGCGGTTGTGGTGCCATCACCGGCAATGTCGTTCGTCTTGGTGGCCGCTTCTTTCAACAGTTGCGCCCCCATGTTCTCGAAGGGGTCTTCCAGTTCGATCTCTTTTGCCACTGTCACGCCGTCGTGGGTGATGGTGGGAGCGCCCCATTTCTTATCGAGCGCTACGTTGCGTCCCTTGGGACCCAGTGTGGTGACGACAGCAGTCGCCAGGGTGTCAATCCCGCACTTGAGGGAACGGCGGGCGTCATCGCTAAAAATCAGTTG
Source organism: uncultured Anaerolineales bacterium (assembly GCA_964420485.1). GTDB lineage: Bacteria > Chloroflexota > Anaerolineae > B4-G1 > B4-G1 > CAYQTW01. Next base: position 538 of record CAYQTW010000479.1, on the reverse strand, counting down.
TTTTGCCATTTTACTCTATTCCTCCTTGTTGTTTTTCTGCTACTCCAGAATAGCCAGGATGTCGCTCTCTTTGATGAAGAGAATCTCATCGCCATTCTCTGTCTTGAACGACGTGCCGGCGTACTTGGCGTACACGACCTTGTCGTCCACCTTGACATCCATCGGGATGCGCTTGCCGTCTTCATCACGACGGCCTGGCCCCACAGCCAGTACCTGGCCCTGCTGGGGCTTTTCTTTGGCGGTATCGGGCAGTACCAGCTGCCCACCGGCGAAGGTTTCCACGTCCTTCTCCAGCGGCTTAACGACCACCCGGTCGCCCAACGGTTTGATGTTCAATGCCATCTTGTTACCTCCTGATTGTAATTAGTTGTTGGCTACTCTAGCACTCACACTATGAGAGTGCTAACGTAGGCGCAATCATACCACAAATTTTAGAGATGTCAAGGGCACGTATTCGCTCACGTGCGCCGGCTTGACGCTTATCACAGCCAGAGGTATACTTGGCCGTACAAGTCTCATCTCCCCATAAGGAGGGGAT
>CAYQTW010000478.1:957-2630 GCA_964420485.1 uncultured Anaerolineales bacterium | reverse complement strand
GGTATCCAGGCTGCCGATGGCCCGCTGCAATTCGTGCCCGATCTCGGCCAGGCGGTCGGCCTCGGCGGTGAGCCGCCGGGCGACCTCTCTGGTGTGCTCCGTGTCAATGCGAATCTGTGCCATTGCTTACCCCTGCGATACTGCTCAATTATTTCAAGTTCCACTGCAATTGTGTTCTGCGGGATACTCTCTTGCCTCCTGCCTCAATTTGCGCTTTACGAAACAGGATGCTATAATTATACCCAGTTCCTAATCTCGTGCAAATGGAGAAAGCCCATGACCCAAATTGTTGTCTCCCCGGCAAGGCTCGAGGCCGTCGCTCACACCTTCGATGGCAAAAAGACCGAAACAGAAGCCATGATCAACACATTGAGAAGCACGATGGACGGCCTGGACGCGGAGTGGGACGGCGTGGCGCAGAACAAGTTCTATGCCGAATGGAACGAGATGATCCCCAAGATGAACCAGTTCACCAATCTACTGGGAGAGATCGCCTCGGAACTGCGCCGCATTGCCCAGGTCTTTCGCGAGACGGACCAGGGCGTGATCTAGCGTGCTCTGATTCAATCGTTAATGTACAAAGGTATAGCGAGCGTCACATAAAAGGAGATAGGACAAGATGGTTGATATTCGTGTATCCCCCGAGCGGCTGCGGAGTGTTGCCTCGACGTTGGAGAGCAACCGCCAGGAAGTTGACAGTATGTTGAGCAACATGATCAACACTGTCAACAATCTGCAAGGCGAGTGGACCGGCCTGGCACAGGTTGATTATGCTAATCTGTTCAACGAACAGGTGCCCCAGATGCAGAACAACCTGCGCGACATTCTGGAGAACCTGACCAACGAACTGCGTCGCATCGCCGATGTCTTTGAGGAAACCGATCGCGGCGTCATCTAGGCTGCCCCCACTCGGCACAAAACGGCGATGACATCACGTCATCGCCGTTTCGTTTCCTTCCGGGCCTGCGCCAGCCTCCGGTCAACTCGCCGGGGCCACCCCAACGCCGGCCCAGCGTTGCCGGAGGTTGGACACCCAGTCGGCGACCGCTGTGTTTGTGTCATCCCCTGGTGTCGCCACTTGTAGCATCTCCTCAAAACCGTTGCGCACCACGTAACCCCGACCGGGGACCATCCGTTTAATCTCCGCGGCCCTGATACGCAGGCCCAGAGGGTTCTGTTCATTGGCGTCCAGAATCCGCAGGATAAAGCCCGAACGCCCGACTTTCAACTGCTTGACGATGGGATCGTTGAACCCTACACCCATGTTGGGCAGCGGGCCGGTTACAATGGTATGTATCTCTACGTCGCGCCCACGTTTGGCCAACCTGCCTAGACCTTTCTGCACCTCCTGGTCCCCGCTCACTGCGTTGGAGAACTCGTCATAGTCGTCAAACATCACCACGATGTGCGGCGCCTCGCCGGCGCGCGAGGGGTCAGCGCTCAACAGCGTTTCACGACGCTGGATCTCGGCCTGCAAAGAGGCCAGGACGCCGCCCCGACAGAAACTCTCCGGAGTGCGGCAATAGTCCAGGACGTGGGGCAGTCCTTCCAGCGGCCGCAGGCTGTTGCGCCGCCCGGTCACCAACACAAATTGCACCTGTTGCGGCGAGTTGAACTCGGCCAGCGCCAGGGCCCAGGTCATCAGCAGTGTGGTCTTGCCCCCCTGGGGCGTG
>CAYQTW010000478.1:0-947 GCA_964420485.1 uncultured Anaerolineales bacterium | reverse complement strand
GGGCCATCGTCCACCAGGTCGACCAACACCGGCCGCATGCGCACACTGTCCAGGCCCAGCGGGACGGCAGTCTGCGGCTGTGGTGGCGGGGTCAAAGGCGCCGGGACACGTGACAACACCTGGCGCAGGGGCACCACGGCCCGCAATATTTCCACAGGCTCGGGCCGCTGGCCCTGCCAGGCGCGGTTCATCGTGTCCACAATCTGTTGCAGTTCGGCAACCTGCGCGGTCTCGTCCCCCTCCTGGCCGGGGGAGGCAGTCTGGAACTCGAGCGGGGGGCGTCCGTACCATCCTCGACCAGGAAGGAATTTCTGTTCCTTGCTCAACCTCAGCCTAGTACCCAGCACGATGCTGTACTCATCGGCCTCTGCCAGGCGCAACACAACCCGGCGCGCCACCACGCTGCTGATTGCAGTGGGGATGTCTCCGGCCCGGTCACTGACCAGCACAACGTGGATGCCGTAGGGACCACCTTCACGGATGAGGCGTGTCAGTTGAAGCATCTCGTCCTGAAATAGAGTGCGGAATTCCGCAAAGCCGGTAACGACCACCACGATGGCGGGCGGCGACTGGCCGGGCTGCAAGTCGCGCAATCGTACTAATCCATCCACTCCAGCCTGATTGCACAGATTCTTGCGCTCGTCCAGGGAGTCGAGCAAGAGACGCAGTAATCGCTTTACCCGTTCGTCGTCCAATGGGGTAAAGACACCTCCCACGTGGGCCAAGTCCTCGAAGACTTTGAGCGCCTGGCCGCCGAACTCGAGTAAGTAGAAATGCAGTTCGTCCGGCGCGTGGGTGCGGGCCAGGCTCATGACCAGGGTGCGGACCCACATCTCTTTTCCCGATCCGGGAGCGCCGGCGACGATCAGTTGCCCATCCTGCTGATCCAGTTCGAGCAGGAAGGGCAACTGGCGCTGATGGCCTGGGTCGTCCAGCAGGCCCATGAT
>CAYQTW010000477.1:0-2647 GCA_964420485.1 uncultured Anaerolineales bacterium | reverse complement strand
TCTGTACGATCCCGGCATCAGCGTCGTGCGCGACGCGGCGGTGGCGACGGCGGCTGGGGAGGTACACGTGATGCACGATCCCACCGAGGGCGGGCTGGCGACCGGCCTGTGGGAACTGGCTGAAGCAGCGGGGGTCGGGCTGGAGGTGGACGAGGCCGCCATCCCGATCCTGCCCGAGACGCGGACGCTGTGTGCGCAATTGGGGTTGGACCCGCTGGGACTGATCGCTTCCGGCGCGCTGCTGCTGGCGGTCGCGCCGGGGGACGCGGACGCGATACTGGCCGCGCTGGATGAGGCCGGCATCGCGGCGGCGCGCATCGGCCGCGTGGTCGAGCGAGAACGGGGCATCGTGCTGCGGAGCGCGACGGGTGAACGTCCGCTGCCCCGTTTCGAGCGGGACGAGATTGCGCGGCTGTTTGAGTAACCGCGTTTTCCATAGCGCGCCAGGCCCGCGAGGTATGGAAGCCTCGACTATATTGCCCCATCTTGTTGAAAAGATACGAATAGTGCTGCAAATGTTAGCGCACTGGGCTCCCCACCTTTCGTGGAGAGCCCAATCGTTCATCAACCAAGGGGCAAACTTGATATCGAGGGTTCCCCGGCTACGTTTTGTACCGAGAACTATCTAATCGCCATGCCCCGCCTGGGTTATTGCCGTCGTCTTGGCGATTGTCACGTCGGCGCCGATGACGTGCACCGGGCCGGACTGGTCACCGTTGTTCGTGGCGTCGCATTCGGGCGTGGTCGTCGTGATGGTGGCGATGTTGCCGGCCAACGTTGTGCTGCAAGGAACGGTATTGTTCACTCGCAAGACCAACGTGAAACTGCCGCCAACGCCGGAGAGCAGTGTGTTAGCGTCCCAAACCAACGGGCCGGACCCGCCAGGCGCACAACCCGTGCAGGCCATGCCGCTGTTGTTACTGACGTAGGTCGTCCCTGCTGGCAGGTTGTCCGTGATCTCCACGTTCTGGGCAACAGCGTCGCCGATGTTGTTGTACGTGATGACATAGTTCAGTAGACCCCCGCGCAGAACCTCGATCATTGTCGCCGTCTTGGTGACAGTCACGTCGGGGCCAATGATCTCTACCGACGCCGAAGCGGTATTCGGCTCGTTGCCACATTCCGGTGTGCTCGTCTCGATGGTGGCGATGTTAGTTACCCAATCACCGCAATTACCGGTGATTGTCCTCGTAAAGACTCTACTGCCCGAATCGCCCGGCTGCAACGTGCCCACCGGCCAACTGTCCGCGCCATCCCTGACCACCACGCCCTCGGCGGCAGCTCTTCCGACGTTGCTGTAGACGAGGGTGTAGGTGACTGTTCCACCGTTCACCATCTCGGCCGGCGCCACCGTCTTGGTCAGAGTCACATCGGGGCCGACGACAGTCACCGGTTGGGAGTGGGCGACGTTATCCGTGTATACACTTTCAACCGTAGACGTGCCGATGGTGACGGTGTTTGTCAACACATCTCTGCAATTCGCATTATCCGTGCTCAATGTCAGGGTGAGGAATTCAGTGACTCGGGGGCATACGTAAAATCTGGCAAAGAGCGGGTATTGGAGTGAGACGGAGCGAATGGGGGCAGCGAGCGGGGGAAAACGCCCGCCCAGAAAGGGCGAAATCTGGGCGGGCATTTCGTTTCTATTCTCAGGTTCCCAGGAATCGCTGCCGCTGCTCGGGAGTGAGCAGGTTGAGAACGTTGGGTATCTCCACCGTCTGTTCTGGCGGCACCCCCTCGAGCAGGTTGCGTATGGCCTGGGCGGCCTGGGCCTTTTCTGGTTGCGCCTCCAGTTGGTCCAGGAACTCGGTCACTTGGCCCGTCGTTATTGAGCCGATGAACTGGTCTACCGGCACACCGGCCGCGCTCAAGGTCTGGAAAGCCTCACGGAGCATTACCACTGAGACTCCCCGCTTTTCCAATTCTGGGGCGACGTAGCCGTTAAAGAACTTGGCATCCAGGATGGACTTGCGGCCCGACTCAACTTCGCGCATTTCCTTCCAGAGACCGCGGCCCTTGACCAGTCCCTCAATGACGTTGTGAGTGAGTTCCGTGCCGCCCCAGCCGATCACACCCGCCGTCAGGATCCAGTCAATCAGCGTGCCCACGGTAAAGTCGTCAAAGATGCCGCCGATGCCGGCATCGAAGAGCACCAGATTGGGGGAGGAGAATAGGAGATCAAAGCCTAGCAAGCGGAAGAAGCGGACGTTGGTCAGGCCAATGGCAATCGCGGCGATCAACATCCCGATCCAATGAGAGTACATCTTTTTATTCAATATGTAGTCGGAGGCCGATCTATCTGGCACCCCCGCCGGATTGGGCCAGATACCGGCCTTTTCCCAGCGGTCCCATATTACCTCCAGCATCCGTTCGACGGCGGTGGCGATGGCGATGAGAGGAGCCAGGGTGATCCACAGTGTATCCGCTGTGACCTCTTCCTGCCCGAGAGGGGCTTTTCCCCCGGCCGCCCATGCGGCCGTCGTGGTCAGCGCCAGGAGCGCCAGTACCACCATACTGATCCGGAACATTCGTTTGTGCATCTTTTTCGCCTCCTTATTGTTGCATTATCCAGAGATACTTTTTAGTATAGTGTGTTGAATCTACCCACATCTTGACATTAACATAAAAGTGAGGGAAACTTGCTCCA
>CAYQTW010000476.1:0-2668 GCA_964420485.1 uncultured Anaerolineales bacterium | reverse complement strand
CTACTCAGGTGAGCCACCGCTGCCTGCCTGCCGGACGGCGCGATGTCACTCAAAAAGTTGAGCGCCGAGGGGCTGCTGCTGACGACGCCGTAGAGCCGGTCGGCCTCCTCCAGGCGTCTCACGCTGGCTTGCTGGTGAGCGAGCACCTTTTCGCCCGAGAGCAGTCGCACTACCAGTTGGGAGGTCAGGCCGGCGGACGGCAGGTACAAGAAAAATGCCTTGCGCGAGTGAGCGGGCAACAGAACAGGGGTGACGTACACGTCGTGCTCGGCGCCCCCACTCGCGCTGCGCACGGCGACGCTCAATTCTCCTTCGACGTTTGCGCCCTCGTTCGAGAGGATGACACGCACCGGGCACCAGCCATCCTGGCGACAGTAGCCGTCGAGGCCGGTCGTGATCTGCATCGTCGGCCCGGCGTTCTGGGCAACCACTGAGCCGCACATCCACACCAACAGCACCACGGCTGCCAGGATAGTCCAGATTAACCGTCTCATACGTGTCCCCCCGCTGGAATGTGTGTCCTCAAGACGCCCGATGATGCTCATGGGTTCCAATCCGCACCTGGTGACTATTATAACACATCCCTTATCAGACTCAACCCTGATTGCCGGGCGATTGCCCGATGATTGCCCAACTGTACTACGCGCCAGGCGCCGCTAGGGCATTTGACATCACTTTGGGCTTGTGATATACTCGCATTGTTTTTAACCCCGGCTGACATCAGAAGACTAATCCTCGGCGCAGTTGGTCAAATCCTCCGGAGGTTGCTATGGCAGTAACTAGGGCGGAAATTCGATCCGGAGTCTATTACGACTCTGTCGTCCTCATGCAGTTGCAGCGCTCCCTGGCCGCTCTGCCTGGTGTCCTCGACGCGGGTGTAATGATGGCGACCGATGCCAACAAAGACATCCTGGCCCAGAGTGACTTGCTGACACCGGAAGCCCTGACCGCCGTGGCCGACGATCTGGTCATCGTGGTTCGCGCCGAGGACGATGCCGTCGCTCAAGCGGCGCTGGATCAGGTAGACGAACTCCTCGCCGGCCGTCGCCGGGGGGATGTCGAGCAGGAATACCGTCCCAGGAGTCTTGAATCGGCGGCTCACAAGATGCCCAGTGCCCAGTGGGTGCTGGTCTCCGTTCCAGGTCGCTATGCCGCCGGCGTGGCCCGCCAGGCGCTGCGCTTGGGCAAGAACGTATTCCTCTACAGCGACAATGTCTCCCTGGATGACGAGATGGCCCTCAAGCAGACGGCGGCCGAAAAGGGGCTGCTGGTCATGGGGCCGGACTGCGGCACGGCCATCGTCAACGGCGTGGGGCTGGGTTTTGCCAACCGGGTGCGGCGGGGACCAGTCGGGCTGGTCGCCGCGTCGGGAACAGGCTTACAGCAGGTGAGCGCCCGCATCCACCAATTGGGGAGTGGCATCACCCACGCTCTCGGCACCGGCGGGCGCGATCTCTCCCAGGCAGTGGGCGCAGTCACGGCCCGCCAGGGGCTCGACCTGCTCAGCCGTGACCCCGAAACGCGCGTCATCGTGCTCATCTCCAAGCCGCCAGCACCTCAAGTGGCCGATGAGTTGCTGAGAGCCGCCCGGTCGGCGGGCAAGCCGGTCGTAGTGGACTTTATTGGCTACACTCCCCCGGCCCGTCATGTGGACAACCTGCATTTTGTCACCACCCTCGATAAAGCCGCCGACCTGGCGGTGCAGTTGGTTGCCTCGACACCAGGGCAGACGCAAGGCACTGCCCCTACAGGGCAGACGCAAGGCACTGCCCCTACAGATCGCTTTGCGCCGGGCCAGCGTTACCTGCGCGGTCTCTTTTCCGGCGGCACCCTGGCCTACGAAGCCCTGCTGATCCTGCAGAGCTATTTGTCCGCCGTCTACTCGAACGCACCGCTGGACAAAGAATATCGCCTGGCAAACTCGATGGTCAGCCAGGCCCACACCATCGTTGACCTGGGCGAGGACGAGTTCACAGTGGGCCGCCTGCACCCGATGATGGACAATGACCTCCGTATCCGGCGGCTGCAACAGGAGGCCGGCGACCCGGAGGTAGCCGTCATCCTGCTCGACGTGGTGCTGGGCTACGGCGCGCACCCCGACCCGGCCGGCGAATTGGCCCCGGCCATCGCCAGGGCGCGCGCGGAGGCGGAAAAAGCCGGGCGATACCTGGAGGTGGTCGCCGTCGTGGTTGGCACCGACGAGGACCCGCAGGACTTGCACTCGCAGTTGCAGCAACTCGAAGCCGCCGGGGTGCGGGTGGAGACCAGCAACGAGGCCGCCGTGCGCTACGTGGGGCGGTTGGTTCGGGCACTGGCCGCAGGTGCGACGCACTTCCCAAGTGCATCGTACCTAAAGAGCGTAGACTTGGCTGTGCTGCATCAACCCCTGGCCGCTATCAACGTTGGGTTGGAGTCGTTCGCCGAGAGCCTGGTGGCCCAGGATGCGCCGGTGGTTCAGGTGGACTGGCAACCTCCGGCCGGTGGCAACGAAAGGTTGATGGCGATCCTGGAACGGATGAAGGGAGGTCGTTGATGAAAGAATTCACCGCCGCGTGTGTACAAATCGCCGTCACGCCCAACGACGTGCAGGCCAACGTGAACAAAGGCATCGTCTGGCTGGAAAAGGCCGTCAGCGCCAAAACCCGGGCCCTGGTGTTCTGCAACCCCA
>CAYQTW010000475.1:0-2668 GCA_964420485.1 uncultured Anaerolineales bacterium | reverse complement strand
GAGAGTTATAGAATGACCAAAACAGAACAAGCGGTAGAAGTAACCGGCTCGAACGTGGACGCGGCAATTGCAGCGGGCCTGGCACGCCTGGGAGTTGATCGAGAAACGGTAGAGATCGAGGTGCTGGATGAGGGCAGCCGGGGCGTGCTCGGGCTGGGGGCGCGAGAGGCTCGTGTGCGCCTGACGCCCAAGACGAAAGCCGCGCCGCGCCAGGCCCCCGCAGCGCCGGTTGAACTGGCAGAATCCGCTCTGATGGAGAAGGACGAGGCCGAGGTGTCCCGAGGAGTGTTACTGGAACTGTTAGCCTTTCTTGGCGTGAGCAAGGCCCAGGTTGACGTGCGGCGAGCCGAACCGGCCCCTGGCGAACAAGAGCCGCCGCTGATACTCAACGTGTATGGCCCAAACGTCAATGCCCTGGTCGGCTATCGTGGAGAGACACTGGCCGCATTGCAACACATCACCCGGCTGATTGTTGGGCGAGAGATGGCCCGGCGGGTTCATCTGGTGGTGGACGTGGACGGTTTCAAGGCGCAGCGGGAAAAGACGCTGCGTAGCCTGGCTCAACGTATGGCCAAGCAGGCACAGCGCACCGGTCGCACTGTGGTGATGGAACCCATGCCTCCCAACGAACGCCGCATCATCCACCTGACACTGCGCGACGATCCCCACGTGACCACCCAGAGCACCGGCGAGGGCGACCGGCGCAAAGTCACCATCATCCCCTGATAAACCGTAAATGGTAGAACTGGATTACCTGGTCATCGGGCACGTGACTCGTGATTTGGTAGACGGCGACTTTATGATTGGTGGGACGGCCTCCTACGCTGCCCGCACCGCGCGTGCGCTGGGCTGTCGCGTTGGCGTCATCACCAGTGCAAGACATGACCTCGATTTGAGCGGGGTGCTGGACGACGTAACAATCACCCGTTTTCCCGCTGCCACGACGACCACGTTCGAGAACATCTACAGCGCCGGTGGCCGGAGTCAGGTGCTACACAGTATCGCGGAGACGCTGACGCCAGCGATGGCCCCACCAGACTGGCGGGCGAAAATCGTTCACCTGGGGCCAGTGGCCCGAGAGTGCGATCCGGCATTGGTCAGTACCTTTGGAAATGCTTTTGTGGGCTTGACGCCCCAGGGCTGGATGCGGAGTTGGGATCAAGCCGGACGTGTGAGTGCCTGTCAGTGGGAGAACGCAGAACCGCTGCTTGCCCGGGCCGACGCTGTGGTGCTAAGTGATGAGGATGTGGAGGGGGATGAAGCATTGGTGCTCCGATACGCCGCCCAGACGCGGTTGCTAGTTGTGACCCAGGCAGCGATGGGCTGCACCGTACACGTGGCCGGTCAGTCCCGTCACTTTTCAGCCCCAGCTGTACCCGAGGTAGACCCCACCGGTGTCGGCGACATATTTGCGGCCGCTTTCTTTGTACGACTGCAGCAGGACGGCAATCCCTGGACGGCCGCGCGCTTTGCCAACTGTCTCGCCGCTCGTTCGGTGACGCGGGTGGGACTGTCTGGCACGCCTGGCCCGGAGGAGGTCACCCGCTGCGGACGGGGCCTGGAGGAATAGGGTGAGCCAAGATGCCAATCATCTACGCGCTGGCGAACCAAAAGGGCGGGGTCGGCAAGACCACCACGGCGGTCAACCTGGGGGCCTGCCTGGCGGAGTGGGGCCAGCGCGTTCTGTTGGTAGACATTGACCCGCAGGCCAACGCCACATCTTCCCTGGGGATAGACAAGCGCACCGTACCGCTCTCTACCTACGACCTGCTGGTGCGCCAGGTTCCGCTATCCCGCGTCGTGAAACCCACCCGTCGAGTGCGGCTCAACATGGTTCCCTCCTCGCCCTCTCTGGCCGGCGCGACGGTGGAGATGGTCGGCCTGCCACAGCGGGAATATCGCTTGCGGCAGATGCTGGCAGAACTGAGCCCGAGCGAAGGCAAAAGGCTAGACGAGCGGTACGATTACGTGCTGATTGACTGTCCTCCTAGCCTGGGCATTTTGACAGTGAACGGGCTGACGGCCGCAACCGATGGAGTGATTATCCCCGTGCAGTGCGAGTACCTGGCATTGGAGGGCCTCTCTCAATTGGCGCGCACCATCGAGTTGGTGCATCGAGCCCTCAATCCAAAATTGAATTTGCGAGGACTGGTGATGACGATGTACGATGCCCGCACTACCCTCTCGCGACAGGTCGTCGAGGAGGTGCAGCGACACTTTCCCAAGCGCGTCTTTGACACGATCATTCCGCGCAGCGTGCGCTTGAGCGAAGCGCCCAGTTACGGCGAGCCCATCATATCCTACGCCCCCCGTTCGGCGGGGGCGCTGGCCTACGCGGCGCTGACGCGAGAGTTGCTGGTGGGTGACCACCGTTTACCGTAGGGGCGCGGTTACCGCGCCCCTACCGTTGAGGTGAGAGATGTCACCACGCAAGAGTGGACTCGGTAAAGGGTTAGAGGCGCTGATTCCGCTCGCCGAGGAAGAGGCGGTGGCGGGTGTGATTGAGGCGCCCCTCGCTTCCATCAGACCCAACCCCCACCAACCGCGCACATCAATCCGCGACCAAGACCTGGTGGAACTGGCCGCCTCAATTGAGGAGCACGGGATCATCCAACCGCTCGTCGTCGTCAGGGTAGTGGATGGGTATCAATTGATCGCCGGCGAGCGG
>CAYQTW010000474.1:995-2709 GCA_964420485.1 uncultured Anaerolineales bacterium | reverse complement strand
GTGTGGAGGACAAAGAGCAGGTTAAAGGCGGAGGCCAGCGGGAGAATCAAGAGCAGCAGGTTGGGAGGATACCACAGGCCGGAGAGGGGATTGGCGGCGAAAGGTTCCCCGCCCAGGATCAGCGGCCGCCACAGGGGAATCTGCCCCCAGGTCTCTATGGAATGGCGGAGGAAAAGAGCGTTGGGCCAATGAGTGATCGTCAGGTCAGAATAGAGACTTTCCGGGGGATAGAGGAAACCGTCCGGCGCCAGCCACAGCCGCCAGAAAAAGACCGCCGCCAGTGCCAACAGCAACAAGAGCAGCCACCAGCATCTCACTTTGCCTTCCTCTTCCACGCCCAACCAAGCACCCCCAACGTGATCCCCGAGACACCCACGCCAACCCACGTCAACCGTGGCCAATACACAAACGACACCGTATGTCCCCCCGGCTCCAGGTAGACGCCGCTCAACACACCATAGGCTCGCCACAGTGTGACCGGTTGCCCATCCACCTCCGCCCGCCACCCAGGATACCACACCTGGCTCAAAACCAGAAATCCCGCCCGGTCGAGGGTGACGTCCAACACCAGTTGGTTGGGTGACCGTCGCACCCACGCGACCTCGGCCTGTACCTCGCCGGACGCCAGCGGCCGGCCGGCCTCCACCGCGGCCGCGCGCGCCACGTCGTGGGTCTGCGCCCATTCCAGCGCGGCGTCGAAACCCTCCTTCGACAGGCTCAGGACACCGTCCACCGGCTCCACCTGTCCCACGACGAAGGCGCGTGGCAAGACGCGCTCGTTCTCGTAGAGATAGGTGGAGCCAAAGCGCGTCACCTCCCGCAACCCCTCCACCGCCATCGGGAACTCGGCCGCCACGTAGCGCACGTTGAGCAAGCCCAGGAGCACGGGGTTGGGCCGCGCCTCACGGTTGACCGTGGCAATGTCGCCCTCTCCCCCCAGTGGCGGGACCGTCTCCGTGTAGCCGGTGCGCCGCACGCCGGAGGCCGCTTCCATGAAAACATCATAAGCCTCCAGGTAGAGCGGGTCCACGCCGCCGGCTGTCTCCAGGCCATAACGGGCGGCGACGTGGCGAGGCAGGCTGTAACTGGGGCTGTAGACGCGGAACGGCTCTCCATCCATCCTCTGGGCCAGGTAAGCGCCCAGGCCGCTCTCGGCAAAGACCGCCTCCGGGGAGCGCCCTTCAACCAGCGTCGCGTCCATCACCCACAGGTCCGCCAACACCAGCATCGCCAACGCCGCGATCGCTCTCCGGCGCGACAGACGTCGCGCGGCCGTGACTACGCACAATGCCGCCGTGATCGCCGTCACCACACCAAATGCCACCAGGTTGGCCGGCGGCTGACCAAAGACAATGGCGTACCCCAACAAAAGCGCCAACGCCAGTGCCCCCAGCGCCACGGCGACCAGGTTGAGCGTCCGGCGACTGTAGGGGCGGGGTAGCCCCGCCCAGCCGAGCACCCGCCGGCCGTAGGGGCGGGGTAACCCCGCCCCTACCGCCAGCAGGCGGTCGGTGCCCCAGCCCGCCAATAGCGCCAGCGCCGCCGCCGCCACGAACCACACGCGCGAAGGCGCTCGTAGCCAGGCCAGGGCGGGGAGTAGCCGAAAAGCCCAGCCGTAGAGCGGCGTGTTGGCCCCCAGGGAATAGACCAGCGCCGCGCCCACAAACGCCCACCAGAACCAGGCCTGACGGCGCGGCAATGCCACCACCGCCAA
>CAYQTW010000474.1:0-985 GCA_964420485.1 uncultured Anaerolineales bacterium | reverse complement strand
GTACCGGCACTCCGACGTAGAGCACATAGTCCATAAAACCACGGTGGTCCGCCAGCACCAGGCCCCACAGGTAGCGCAGCGGCAGCGACGACACAGCCGACTCGGAGAAACCCATCGTGGCCCGCGCGCTCAACGGCGCGAAGCGGAGGAGAGGCAAGAGTTGCACTGACGCCACGGCCAGGGCCAATACAACAGCCAGAAGCAAATTGCGAATGGCGAGTAGCGAATGGCGAATGACGAATGGCGAATTGCAGGCGACTGCCAGTCCGTAAATGCCGGCTGCCAGGCCCGTGTAAAAGGCCAATTGTGGGTGGGCGATGAACTGCCACCCTAGCGCCAATCCCAACACGGCAGCGTGACGGTAACTGCCGTGCCCCACGCGATAGGCCGCCCACAGCGCCCACGGCACGTAGGCCGCCGCGTAGACCAGCCCCACGTGACCAAAGCCCAGGTGGGCAAAGACTTTGGGCGTGAAAGCATAAGCCAGCGCCGCCAGCAGCGCCCCGCCGGCCGATGTCCCCGTCGCCCGCGCCCAGACCCACATCCCCAGGCCCGCAAATACCACGTGCAGCACGAACAACAGGTTGAAACCAACAGCCGCGGGCAGGAGCAAAAAAACGACGTTGGGCAAGTACCACAACCCCGACTGCGGGTCCGCGTCGAAGGGGGCGCCACTGAAAATAAGTGTGCGCCACAGCGGTATCTGCCTGTGCGCCCGCCACGTCTCCTGAATATAGTGGATGTTGGGCCAAAAGGTGATGGTCAGGTCAGAGACCTCACCGCCGGGGCGATAGAGGAAAGCAGTGGGGGCGCCGTCCAGCCGCCAGGCGAAAAACGCCAGCGTCACAAGACACAGTACCACCGTGACCAGCAGCACGGAATGTCTCTCCAGTGTAGAACACGGATTGGGAGAATTGACGGATTTGGGCGCCACCGTGACTGGTAGATCAGAGTGCCTGTTCACTCTTGCACTCCTACTTGTCAC
>CAYQTW010000473.1:0-2710 GCA_964420485.1 uncultured Anaerolineales bacterium | reverse complement strand
CAATCCGCCCTACATTTTCGTCCTTGGCGGTGGGCTCACGAGACGACGATGGGGTCCAGGGCGATCAAGTCCTCAAAGTCGGATGGTTGGAGCCTTTCAAATTCCTTCTGTAGCACTTTTCTGTACACCCATTCAGTGCCGGTCAAGATCGTGGCGTTTTCGCACCACAACCGGGCGGCCAGGTCTTTGTGTTTGACGTCAATGTCCTCTCGGCCCTTGGTCTCGATCAGGTGGTGCACCCCGTCCATCGTGACGGCCACGAAATCCGGCTCGTAGTAGCGCAGATTGGCCGCCGCGTCGGTGTAGGGGATGGTAAAGTTGAATCGCTCCGGGAGTTTGGCGAAACGGGCCACGTCGGGGGCTTTTTCGAGGAAGAGGGCGAAGGTTTTTTCAAATTCGTTGTCGGCGGCGACGAGGTTAAAGATGGTCTTGGCGGCGACCAGCGTCGGGCGGGACCAGGGAAAGCCCGGAGTTGTGGAGAGGCTACGCCCGACGTGCTCTAGGACAGGCATCTGCTCTTCGACTACCGCCTCCCGCAGCGCGGCGACGAAAACTTTGACGGTGACGTGCTGGGCCACTGGGTGCGTGATGGCCTTGATCATTGTCGGGTCGTTCAGGTCAACCACTTCGCCAAAGGCTTTGGTCTGGAGGAACTCGCGGATTTTGGGCACCAGGGCGGCGAACTGGGAGGGCAGTTTCAGGTCAGAGGCGATGCGCTTGGCATAGTAGGAGATGACTTCCTGGGATGTCTGCACTTGGGGGATGGCGTATTCGCGCTCGATCAGTTTCTCCAGCGTGATGATGTCGTACCCTTCGTAGGTAAACTCTTTGGCGGCGGAATCCCCTTCTTTCCTGGGTAGTTTGGGCGTTTGGAAACGGGAAACGTCCAGTCCCTCGATTTCCTCTCTGAGCGTGCGTTTGCGGGTCAGGATGGGGCTGAGCACCGGCATGGCGATGTCGTAGGCGGCTTTCTCCGCGTCGGGGAAGATGGTCTCGATGACGACCCTGTCTTTGTCCAGGTCAACCGTCTCGAACTCGATATCCTCGTCCCGCTCCAACTGTTCCACGAACTGGATGAAGGCTTTGTTGCCGATCACGTCCACCCGCTCGCGGAAGGTGGGATCGCCCGGCCGGCCGCGGAACATCAGGCGTAGGCCACGGCCAATCGTCTGCTCCGGCAGGATGTTGGCCTTGGCGGTGTAGGGGCGCAACCCGACGATCACGGTGACGCTCTGCACGTCCCATCCCTCGCGCAGCATAAGGACGCTGACGATGCAATTGATGGGACTCTTGCCGTAATCAATCTCCTGGGCAGCCCGGCGGGCAACATCGAGGTCCCTCTTGGAAACGTCGCCCTGCCTGTTGATGTGGATGACCAGCAGTTTGTCTCCGGCAAATTCGCCCGGATACTTGGTGCGGAGATAGTCGGCCACCTCGTCGGCCTCTCTGGTCTTGTTCATCATCACAAAGAGAACCGGCCTGCGTTCGAGGGGGGCCAGTTGGTCGCGATACTCGCGCCAGCGCTCTACCCCGGCGGTCAGATAGGCCTGGTAACGCACGCTGGCGATGTCGGAGGGGATTTCTTTGATGCGTTTGGCAATGCCCTTGATGGGCCGTTTGGTCACGTTATCCAGAATGGCCTGCTTGAGCGGGTAGTCAAAGACCGTCCAGGTGAAGAGCGAGCCTTTGCTGTAGCGGGGCGTGGCCGACAGGTCGAGTTGGATTACCCCCCGCTCCCCCTCTGTCCCCCCCAATGGGGGGGAGGAAAGGGATGTGTGCAGACGGCGGATGGTCTTGCTCCACTCGTTTTCCTCGTCGTGGGTGTGGTGGGCCTCGTCGTTGGCGACGAAGACCGGCCCACCCCGGGCCAGGATGCGGGTGTCGAATGGGTCAACCTGGATGGTCTGGGCCGGCGGTCTGGGGCCGAGCACCGTGGTCATAATGTCCGGTTCGTCGTCGCTGCTCGCGTCGTCCCGTTCGTAGAGTTGCTGGATATTGGTCAGGTACAGCGCGCCCTCGGAACTGGCCCGCTCGCTGTCCCCGCGCATGTAAAATTCCACGTCCCAGAAGATTTTCAATTCCGGCGGGATGATGGGGTCGGTGCGAAAGATGCGCCCGCCGGCGAAATCGGTGCGTAGGCGCTCAAAGACGATGATGTTGGGGGCAATGATCAGGCTGGTTTTGGCGTAGGCACTCGCGTCCTCCAAAACGGCGTTGAAATATTGCCAGGCCACGGCCAGGGAGATGATTTTGGTCTTGCCGCTGCCGGTCGCCATTTTGATGCAGTAGCGAGGGTAGTCGTCGTATTGCAGGAGGCGCAACTGCTGCCCCCCCGGCGGAGCCTGGGCGTAGGTCTCGATCAGGTCTTTGTGGCGGCGCACCTGGGCGACTTGGTACAGGTAGATCAGGGTTTCAATCGCCTCGCGCTGAAAGTAATAGTACTGGAATTTGTCGCCGTTCGGCAAGCGATGGTCGGTGCGGAACCAATAGTTGAGCAGGGTCCTGGTGGTCTGGGTTGCGCCCTCGTAGCCATCGGCCACCCAATCCCGCACCGCCTGGCGGATGGCGGGCACGCACGGGGCGGTTTTGAGCGCCAATTCCAGAAGGGGCATTTGAGCGGGGTCGGTTTTCTTTTTACGAGCCATAGCCAATCTCCTCTCACCCCACCTTTACCTTCAGCGTCTTTGTCGTATCATTCCCCAGAATATCA
>CAYQTW010000472.1:0-2717 GCA_964420485.1 uncultured Anaerolineales bacterium | reverse complement strand
CGGCCCGGCCCATTTTGCGCCGCAGGTCGAGGTCGCGCAAGAGGCGGGTGATGGCTTCGGCCACGGCGGGAGGCTGCGTTACGTAGGAAAACGTCAACAGAGAGAATGTGCATAAGGCTTTTACCACTGCCAGTGGTTCAGCACGTAGATTTGGCCTTCGATGGGCACGCCTGATGCGGCCAGGTTCTCAATGGCCCGCACGACATCCGTGTAGGACATATTCTTGGTCAGGTCTGCATCCCGGTACACAATCAGCACTCCGGCGTGCTCAGGGTACTGGTCGTGTAGATTGATAAAATCGTCGGCGTTGTACGTGAGCAGCACCAGTCTGTGCTCGGCAGCATAGCGCAGATGGACGTCATCCGGTTGGCCCGGGATGCCGGCCTCGAACGGCGTCTGGACCTGGTGACCGGCTTCTTCCAGTTGACGCTTCAGCCGCTTGCTGTAGGCGCAGTCGTCCAGGTAGATTTTCATGGAGCCGGCTTCCTGACAAGCACCCGGCTGGCCTCCTCCCGCAGTTCCATGTCCACCAGGTCGCGGTGGAGATCATAGTAGGCCAGCGCTTCACGCACCTGTTCCAGGGGCAAGTCCATGTCTTGAGCGGCTTCTTCTGGGGAAAGATGGTTGGCCTTCATCGTCGCCACCAATTGCCCCACGGTCATGTTGCGACCTTTGAGGTAGAGTTGCCGGCGCCAGGGATGAGGGCGAGCCACCAGGTAGCGATGACGCTCAAAGATGAGCGGTTGAACCGCCGCCAGGTTCAATTCCTTGTAGCGGTCAACCCGAGCAAGCGTTTCGACATCCAGGCTGACCACCCGCCGGCCGGACAGGGACTCGTTCACAATCCACAGAAAGGCGGAATACGACTCCCGCCACAGATCGGCACGGGAGCGCAGGCTCAGACGACGGATCAGCTCGTCCATGAGCCGGACCTGTTCGTCAGGCACGTCCACCTGGATACGGTGTTTAGCGGTTTGCATAGCCATCCAATACCTCCTGAGTGGGATGAGGCAATTTTACTCAAAGATTACTCAGTTGTCAAGGCACAACCACCACGGCTCACACCCGACCCACTTCCGTCTTCTCATCATCTACCCTCAATCCTCCCCCTCCTCTTCTTCCCGATCAATTCCTCGTACAGGGCCTCCGTCGCCTGCACCATGCTCTCCACGCCAAAGTGCCGCTCCACCCGTTCCTGCCCGGCCCATTTTGCGCCGCAGGTCGAGGTCGCGCAAGAGGCGGGTGATGGCCTGGGCCAGTCCGTCGGGATCGCGCGGGGGACGAGGATACTGATAACGCCGTCCACGACGACTTCTGGCGTGCCGCCGCCGACGGGGAGGCCGGCTAGATGATTACGTGGTCAGCGCTTCCAGCAACTCGACCAACTGCTTGGCCTGGGCCTGGCGGGAGTAGTGGGCCTCGACAAAGCGGCGACCGTTGCGCCCATACGCCCGACAACGATCAGAATCAGTGGAGAGAGCACGGATCGTCTCCGCCATCGCCTCCGCCGACTCTGGCTCGACAAAGACCCCGGCATGCGCGCGCTCCAAAACCTGACGAGACTCTCCGTCAATGCTCAACACAACCGGGCAGCCGCAAGCCCAGGCGTCGAACATCTTGGAGGGGACGGCTCCCTTGAAGAGTTCCAGCCGGCGCAGGGGAATCAGCGCCACATCAGCCGCCGAGAGGTAGGCTGGGATGGCCTCCCGTGGCTGGGCATCCAGCATAGTCACGTTGGGAAGATTTGTATCTCGCTTTAGTCTGAGCAAATCGGCTTTGCAGGGGCCATCGCCCACGAAAATAAAGTGGATGCGAGGGTCGCCGGCCAATTGCCGGGCCGCCTGGAGTACCGTCTCCAGTCCTTGAGCGATGCCGTGGATGCCGGCGTAGAGGACCAGGAACCGGTCACCCAATCCCATTTCGGATCGCAGTGCCCGTCCAGCCTCCGGTTGTGGGTGGAACAGATCGGTGTTGGCGCCGTTGGGGATGAGCGTCAATTTCTCAGAGGGGAAACCCCGTTCAATGAGCCTGTTACGGACACCTTCTGTAACGACGACAACTCGTTGGGCGCGGTGATAGCAGCGTTCCTCCAACCAGGTGGCCCAGCGGATAAAGCGCGGGTTCCTCAGTTCGCCCAGGGCCACAGCCGATTCGGGCCACAGGTCGCGCACCTCAAAGACCAGGGGGATGCGGCGCAGGAAACTCAGAGCCAGCGCGGCTCCGCCCACAAAGAGCGGCGGTGAGGTGGCGTAAATCACGTCGTAGCGCCCCCGCGCCAGCACCAGCCCCGCCAGTGTACCGTTGAGCATGTAACTCAGGTAGAACGCCAGCCGGGTGCGCATGGTCTTGACCGGCGCGGTTTTGACCCAGACGCGGATCACGTCAATGCCGTCCAGCGTCTCCCGCACCCAGAAGCGACCCCGGTATTCCGGGCGGATGATCCCTTCGGGGTGGTTGGGTACCTCGGTCAGCATCGTGACTTGGTGGCCGGCGCGGATCAGGCCGGTGGCCATCTCGTAGGCGCGAGTCTGGGTGGCGCCGACTTCGGGGGGGAAATATTGGCTCAGATACAGAATGCGCATCGCAGATCGACCTTTCTCGGATTCACAGGTTTTGCCCCCTCAACAACGCCACGATGCGCTCGCTGGCGTGCCCATCCCCAAAAAGCGGTGGCGGCGACCCCACAGGCCGGAACTCGCGGGCGGCGCGGACGATGG
>CAYQTW010000471.1:1529-2717 GCA_964420485.1 uncultured Anaerolineales bacterium | reverse complement strand
CTGTCGGCAAGATGATGGCTGTCGGCAAGATGATGGCTGTCGGCAAAATGATGGCTGTCGGCAAAATGATGGCTGTCGGCAAAATGATGGCTGTCTCTGCTAACCCCGGCCAGACCGATGAAGGAGCCATCCTGCGCGCCCGCACCCCTGGCGACTATTACATCCTGGTTCTCTCCTTCAACGGCGCCTCCAGTCCCGATCCTTACCACCTGCAAGTGATCACCGGCACACTGCCCGACGTGCTCCCTTGTACGACGGACCTGCCGCCATCGGGGGAGGATATGGACGAGTACACCGGCGCCAACACCGGCGACGCGCCGCTGACGCTGATCCTGCTGAACAAGCAGCGTATGGACGCGGCCTACACCATCACCGAGACGGCAGAGATGGTGGACAAACTGAGGGAACTGGCCGACGCTCCCGACGTCAGAGGGCTGATCGTGCCGGTGGAGAACACGATCACTGTAACCAACGCCTACGCTGCCTGGGACGCTGGCTTTGCCTGCGAGCCAGAGATGGCCAACATGGTGGCGGATGCCATCAAAGACGTGGCGACGGGTTACCTGGACACCTATCCTTCCATCCAATACATCGTCATTGTCGGCGACGACCTGATGATGCCCTTCCGCCGCGTGCCGGACGACGCCCAGATCGCCAACGAGGCGGACTATGCCCCCTGGTCTGGATTGGCCTACGACAACCCCACCCGCGCTGCGCTGGAGCAGGGGTACATCCTCAGCGACGACTTTTACGCCGACAGCACGCCCCTCCTCTGGCGGGGACGGGAACTGTACGTGCCCGACTTGCCCATTGGCCGGTTGGTGGAGACACCCCAGGAGATCGGTACCGTCATTGACACCTTCCTGAAGCGCGGCGGCCTGCTCGCCCCCGACATGGCGCTGGTCACCGGCTACGATTTCCTGATAGACGGGGCGGAGGCCATCAGCAACGCGCTGGGCACGGGTGGCCTGACACCAGCCACGCTGATAGACGACGAGTGGGACGCAGCGCAACTCGAGGCCTACTGGCTGGACGTGCGCCAGGACGTGGCCTCAATCAATGCCCACTTCGACCACCGGCAGGCCTTCCCGGCCACAGGGAGCGCGTCCGTTTATGCCAGCGACGTGTTGGCCGCCACTGCCTCCCTCAGCGGCACTTTGAACTTTTCAATGGGCTGCCACGGCGGGT
>CAYQTW010000471.1:0-1519 GCA_964420485.1 uncultured Anaerolineales bacterium | reverse complement strand
GTTCAGCGTCCCCGACGAGCACGCCTGGCCGGGCTACGAACTCGATTTTGCCCAGGCATTGGCGCGGCGCGGGGGCTGGTGGGTGGGCAACACCGGCTTTGGCTACGGCATGGACGACTCCGTCGCCTTCACCGAACAGGTGATGCACCTCCTGGCCCAGGAGTTGGCCGGCGAGGCCGGCATCTCGGTGGGAGAGGCGCTGCGCCGGGCCAAGCAGAATTACGTGGGCGGCGTGCCCAGCGGCGGCTTTGGCACTTACGACGAAAAGGCACTGATTGAGGCCGCGTTGTACGGGCTGCCGATGTACCGGATGGGCGTAGCGACGGTTGGCGCCGCCAGCGAGCCGCAACCAACGGTCAGCAGCCAGCAATCAGCTGGGAGCGGCGACGTGGATGTGCAGGCGACAGGGTTGATCGTCAAGTCGGTCTCTATCACGCCGACGCTGGAACTCTCGCCGCCCGCTGCGGATGGGCGGTACTACACGGCGGACGGGGGAGCGCAAGTCAGCCCCGGCCGTCCGGTGCAACCGCGCACCAGCGTGGCCCTGCCCGAGTTCAGCGGCATGAAGCCGCACGATGCCCTCTTCCTCTCCGGGCGCACCACGAGCGACGCGCACTTTGACCCGCTCATCTCTCGTCCGGTGACCGATACGACGCTCAGCGAGCCAGACTATGACTATGATGGCTGGTATCCGCTCAAGACCTTTACGGTGAACCGGCTGGGCGACCCGGCCCGCCTGGTGGTGTTGCCGGCCCAGTACTCTGGCGACGAGAAGAGCGGAGTCGAAAAGGTGTTCGAGCAAATAGTGTTTGCGGTGTACTATGCGGAGGAGGGGCAGGAGGACCTGGTAGCCCCGGCCTTGTGGGAGGTGGAGAGCGAGATGCACGAGGAGAAAATCACCTTCCGGGTGTTGGTACAGGATGATTCAGGGGTGGAACGTGTCGTGGTGACCCACAGCGATGATGGTCAGCAATGGCAGAGCGATGACCTGACCTACAGCACCCTCAGCGGGTACTGGGAAGGTGAACTCGACCTGAATGGAGGGACAGTCGAATACTTTGTGCAGGCGGTAGACAAGGCCGGCAACGTGAGCATGAGCGCCAACAAGGGCCTTTTCTTTGGGGAAAAGTGCAATGTCTACCTGCCGCTCGTCGTGCGGAACTATACGTTCGAGCCACACGACATCTACCTGCCACTTGTGATGCGGGACTCTCCGTAGGTTACAGATTGGGTAAAGGGTATCATCTCAATATTCTGGGGCACTTTTAACGTAGCCGCGCTTTCCATAGCGCGTTATGCCCGCGAGGTATGGAAACCTCGGCTACATTGCCCCACTTTATTGAGCAGATACGGTAAAGGGTAGCTGTGTTCCAAGAGGTTTGGCAAGACAGTTCACCTGAGATATAATCAAAGTGGGTGACGAATCTACTTCATACTACGCCGAGCCACATCGCACAGTCGCCTTTACGGAGATGTCCATGTCAGAAGTGGGCAACAGCCCAACCAACCCAGAACTGGC
>CAYQTW010000470.1:0-2730 GCA_964420485.1 uncultured Anaerolineales bacterium | reverse complement strand
CCGGCTGCTGGGCCTGGGACCCCACCGCCCCGGCGGAGAGGTCGTCGTGCGCTGGCTGGGGCCCCTCTCGGCCGTGCGCCGCTACGACAAACGATACGAACACCTCACGGCCCGCCTCCAGACGACGGGGGATGAAGTCTGGGTGCTCAGCACCCGGCTGGTGGTGGAGCTAGAGAGCCACTGGAACGCGCTCGACCAGGTGGCCCGCTTCCGCGACTGGGGCGCTGCGCTGGCGCTCTACCTCCAGGAGCGAGTGGACTATTGGACCTGGCGCGAATACTATCTAGAGCGCACGCTCGACAATTTGGACTGGAAGATCGGCTGGGTCGCCAAAGGGGAGGAGCCGGGGCTGGCGGAGCGTCTCCGGCGGATGGACGAGCGGCTGGCGCGGCTGGAGGCGCACCTCTGGCCCGACGAGCCACCACAGGGGAATGGCGACGGGGCCTGGCTGTCGGAGACAGGGAGACAGGGAGATGAAGGGACGAGAGGACGAGGAGACGAGGAGGCGAGGCGATAGCATGCTGCTGGCAGTAGTCGTCAATCTGAGAGCGTGCCAGGCCGGCCTCGTGGAGGGCGCCACTGGCCGCGCCATACATGGCTTCTGGCTCCACCAGTGGAAGCGCCTCGCTCCATCTGTGGCCGACTATCTGCACCGGCCCAATCAGGTGCGGCCCTTTACCCTCTCACCGCTGTTGGGGCTGCCCCGTTTTCGGAAAGGGCGACGGGAAATAGTGCCCGACACGCCGGCCTGGTTCCGCGTGGCTACGCTCCAGGGAGAACTCTCCCGGCGCCTGGAGGAGGTGTGGCTGCCGGAATTGCCCCAGGAGATCAAATTGGCCGGCCTGCGCTGGCAGGTGATGGGCTACACCACCGCGACGGAGCAGCATCGCTGGGCCGGCCGGGCCGACTCCCAGGCGTTGGCCGAAACACACCTGCTCGGGCGCTCCCCGCCGTCTCGCTGGCGGCTCGAGTTCGCCACGCCGACGACCTTTCACGGTGGCGAGGGGCACCTGCCCTTCCCCCTGCCCGACGCACTGGTGCGCTCCTGGCTGCGCCGCTGGCAGGCGTTTGGTCCGGTGCATCTGCCGGAGGATACGCCGGAGCGGGTCCGGCGCGGGTTGGTGGTGAGCGCCTATGCCCTCGAAACAGTCCCCTGGCGAGACCACCGGCGGGTGGTCGTCGGCTGCGTGGGCCGGATGACGCTGCGGGCATTGGGGTTGGGGAAGGGAGAACGGGCGGTGCTCGACCTGCTGGCTGCCTACGCTTTTTACGCCGGCAGCGGTCACCACACCACGCAGGGGATGGGGATGACGCGGGGTCTGGTAGATTGGTAGGTTGGTAGATTGGTAGGCTGGTAGATTGGTGAGACTGATAGACCAAGTTCTGGCTCCCGACAACCTGCGCGAGGCCTGGAACGAGGTAGCCGGGAACGCAGGAGTGGCCGGCGTAGACGATGTCTCCGTCCGCCGCTGGAGGCGCAACTGGGAGGAGCGGCTGGTGGAACTGGCGCGGGCCGTGCGCAGCAACCGCTACAAACCGGCCCGCCTGCGGGTGCGGCGCATCCCCAAGCGGCGGCGGGGCGAGTATCGCACGCTGCGCATCCCCACCGTCACCGACCGTGTGCTGCAGCGGGCGACGCTCCAGGTGCTGCACTCGATCTACGAACCCCGCTTCCTGGATTGCAGTTTCGGCTACCGGCAGATGCTGTTGCGCGTGCCCCTGCGCCGCGTCACACAGGTCGTGCTCGTGGGAAGGGTGGGGGTGACGACGCCGGCGTTGCACGCGCTATTACAGGCTGGCGTGCCGCTCCTGCTCGTGCGGCGGACGGGTGAGTTGACCGGGCGGTTGCTGCCGGCGACGCTGCGCAATCTGCCCCTGCGCCAGGCGCAGTACCGTCGTAACGACGAGCCGGATTTCTGCCTGGGGGTAGCGCGGGCCATCGTGGCCGGCAAACTGCGCAACCAGCGTGTCCTGGCCCTACGTCTCCTGCGCCGCCGGCCGGAGGCTGATCGTGCGCCGCTGGAGGCCCTCTACGGAGCCGAGGAGCAGGTCGCCGGAGCATCCACTCTCGATACGTTGCTAGGGCTCGAGGGGAGCGGCGCGCGGGCCTACTTTGCTCTCTACCGGCAGGCGTTTGACCCGGTGTTCAAGTTCGAACGGCGCACGCGCCGCCCGCCCAAAGACCCGATCAACGCTCTCTTGAGCCTGGGTTATACGCTGCTGGGACACGCGCTCACGGCGGCGCTGGAAGCGGTAGGGCTGGACCCCTACCTGGGGTTCTTTCACGCCGAAAAGTACGGCCGGCCATCGCTGGCGCTGGACCTGGTGGAAGAGTTCCGCGCCCCTTTCGTAGATTCGCTCGTGATGACGCTCGCCAACCGGCGTATGTTACGGCTGGACGACTTTTGTCCTGGCCAGGAGGGAGGCGTCTACCTGGACGACCGGGCTCTGCGCCTCTTCCTGCGCGAGTTCGGCGACCGGCTGGAGAGCGAGATGCGGCCGCCTGGCCTGAAGCGGCCCTTGAGTTACCGCAAGATATTCGAGGTGCAGGCCCGTCGCCTGGCCAACGTCATCCTGGGCAAAGCGGAGGCATATCGCCCTTTCCAGGCACGGTGAAATCCGTCAATGTCCTGAAATCCGAATTCTATGGCACGGGAACAATTCGTATTGATCGTCTACGATATCAGCAATGACCGGCGGCGCACGAGGCTGCACGACGTCCTACTTGAC
>CAYQTW010000469.1:0-2741 GCA_964420485.1 uncultured Anaerolineales bacterium | reverse complement strand
AGTCGGTGTCAGCAATTCCCGTTTTGTAGGCCACAATCTCACGATGTAACTACTCCGATCCGCCCATCCTCCCAATCCGTGTTCTAGTTACTACCGCAGGTGGCGACAATCTCACGATGTAACTGCACATTGCCCAGCAAGTGGGCCCGCAGTCCGGGGTCTTGCATCCGCGCTGCTTGCGCCTGCACGCATTGGTAGGCCCTGCGCAGGGCCACCAACCCTCTCTCCCTGTCTCCACACGCCGTTTCGATCCGATAGGCGCGCCACCATACTTCCTGCACCGCGTATTCCCCCGCGTGGCCCGTCTGTTGCACCAAAGCGACCGCCTCGCGCGCGTCGGCCAGAGCAGCGGCCGTGTCGTTCAGGGCCAGACGAGCCAGAGCGCGCCCCGCCATGCTCGCACTCCGGTTCCCATGTTCATCCAGTTCGCCACGGATCGCACAGGCGCGGTCAAACGCGGTCACCGCTTTCACCTCGTCCCCCTGTGCCAGTCCGATTTCCCCCGCGCTGTGATGGTAGAACGCCGCATTATGACGGTCGCCCGTCTCCTCGCTCAGGGCCAATCCCTCATCGCACAGACGAGAGGCGGCCTCGTAATTCTGACGCGCCAGTTCAACCCGCGTCGCTGTCTCCAGAAAACTGACCAGCCAATCCCGTTCGCCGATCTCACGCGCCAATGTGATGGCAGCGGTGATGTGAATGTGGGCCGTCTCGTAATCGCCCAGCAGGTAATAGACCATACTCAGATTGTTGAGACTGCCTCCCTCCCCGCGACGGTCGCCGAGGCGTTGCCGTGTCGCTAATGCCTGTTGGTGATAGTTTAATGCGACGGCGTAATCCCGGCTGTCGATAGCCAACGCGCCCAGGTTATTCGACACCATCCCCACGCCCCAGTCATTGCCCTGAGCGCGATAGAGTTGCAAGGCCCGTTCCCATTCACGGCGGGCTGCATCTATCTCTCCCAGACGCCGCCACACGTTCCCCAGGCCGTTGCGGGCCCGTACCTCTCCTTCCTGGTCACCCTCCGCCAGATAATATTCCAACGCCTGCTCCACGTGCGTGCGCGCCGCCGCGTAATCCCCCAGGTTCCAGCACACCTCACCCACCGCCTCACGCAGGCGGGCCAGTATATCCGCTGCCCCGTGCTGCGCCGCTTGCTCCAACGCCTGTTCGCCCCGCGCCAGCGCCTGGACGTACTCTCCCACACGGCAGGCGTGCTGTATCTGCCGCACGCGCAGGGCGAGGAGCCGGGAAGTGTCCGCCAGATATTCCGCCAACGTCTCCAACTCGTGCAGATCCCGGGCCTGCGCAGCGCGGTCGGCGATAAAGTGGTACACCCGCTCCCGTGTGCTGAGCAATTCCCAGCGGTTCTCGACATCGTCAGGCCGTACCAGGTCCAGCGCGGCGGTCAGGAAACTCAACGTATCGTCGTGAGCATATTCGCGCCAGGCCCGTTCCGCCGCCTGTGTCAACCGGGCCAGCAATTGCGGCCGCAGGGTGGATAGTGGCACTGTTTGCATTTCCGGTGGGGCAGACTTTCCAGTCTGCCCCATCGAGAGGGCGAACAGTTCGGTGGGCATTACCCCCCGGCTCTCCTGGACGATACGCCGGTACAGTGTCTCAGTCTGCTCATCGGGGAGGACGCCCAGGTTAATATGCAACGTACGCCGGCATTGATAGTATTGTGCCAATGCCGCGCTGCGCTGGCCGGTCAGCGCGAGAAGCCGCATCAGTTCACGATGCGCCTCCTCCTGCCAGGAGTCCAGCGCCAGCAGTCGCCGGGCACAGAGGATGCCCACCTCGTACTCGCCTCTGGATGTGTGCTGAGTCACCAGATACCGTAACGCCAGCAGCGCCAGCCCCCGCAGCCGTTCCTGTTCGCTAAAGACCCATTCTTCGAAAGTGGGACATCCTTTGACGTAAAAGCCAGCCAGAAAGTCGCCCTGGTAGAGATCCACCGCTTCGCGCAGGGCCAATAGATTGGTAGATTGGTACATTGGTAGATTGGTAGCCTGGTCTCGTGACCGATCTACCAATTTACCAGTTTCCCAATTTCCCAACCCACCAGTTTCCCAATTTATCAGTTTCCCGAATTCCTCCACATCCAGCCAATAGTCACTCGCGCGATTGAACTCTACCGTCTGGCGGGTGATGAACAGATGGTCGCCGGCCACGGCGCGCAGGTGAGTGAGGGCGCGGCGCAGGTTGCCCAGCGCCTTCCGCTCGGGCCAGTCGCCCCAGAACAGGCCGGCCAGGAAGGGCCGGGTGTGGGGCTTGCCGGTGACGACCAGGTAACACAACAGCGCCCGCTCCTTGCTGGAGTGGAAGCCGGACACAGGGCAGCCGGCGCGGCTGATCGTCAGACCGCCTAAAAGTTGGAATGTCAGTGTTTCGGACATGGTGCTCCAGAGAATCACTCGTTTACCCGGAGAGGCCGGTGGCGTTCTTGTAAGTACAGGCGGGAGCAGGGGCGCGGAGGCAGAGGAGCAAACGCGCTAGGTAAAGAGATCTGAGTGCGTACCTGTTCTGTATAGAACCAACTCGTCGCTTTCGATGGCGTAGAGCAAAATCCAATCAGGCTCAATGTGACAATCTCGCTTGTCCCTATGTTGACCCTTGAGCGGATGGTCTTTGTATTTGGCAGGCAGTTTTCGTCTTGCAGATAGATCCTGTACCACAAGGAGCAATTGTATCATCTCAATATTCTGGGGCACTTTTAACGTAGCCGCGCTTTCCATAGC
>CAYQTW010000468.1:0-2743 GCA_964420485.1 uncultured Anaerolineales bacterium | reverse complement strand
TGCTTGCTATCCCGCTCTCCGGCGAGACCGCCGAGGGCTACAACCTGCACGGCCACACTCCCCAACTGGCGCGGATACCCGCCGGAAGCGGCGACGTGACCCACGATTTCACCCTCATCCCCTGCCACGACTTTATCCTGGAGAGTTACGACACCGAGGGAGCGTTGACACTCAACGACGACTGGGTCGGGCTGCGTTTTGTGGATGATACAGCAGGCAATGCCACCGATGATGCGTTCATCGGCATTGACAAAGGGGAAGGGACACCGGCCGTGCCGAGCGTCTGCATCCCCCTGGGCCAGACGCGGCGATTCTTCGTCCAGTGGACGCTCCCCGATTTCGGCAGCGTCGTACTGATGAGCGATAACGACGGCGCCGGGTATGCTGCCGGCGCACAAGGCGGAACGGTGCTCAATCTCAGTCACGAGATGGCCCGCACGCAGATCAATCGCCTGCAAGACAATCTGGCCGCTTACCAAACGGCCGGATACGACGTGCCCCCCGCCGTCGCTGCCGAACTGGCCGAGGCTGAATCGCTCCTGGCTGAGGCCGCCGCTCAAACCGGGGCCGCACAGACTGCCCTTTCCGACCGGGCCGCGAGCGTGGCTCTGTGGGCGTTGGAGAACCTGGAGCAGGCCCGCGCCGAACAGGACATCCCCCGCTACCGCACTGGCGGCCTTACCATCACCGTGCTGGACGCGGCGGGCGATCCGCTGCCGGGCGCGACCGTTGTCTACACTCAGACGAGCCACGACTTCCTCTTCGGCGTTTTCAGTTCTCTGGAGAATGCCGGCGTTGAGGGGTACGAGTTGATGCAGCAAGCGGGAATCAACTACCTGACCACAGGTTTCTATTGGATGGAGACCGAGCCGGAGCAAAATCAGATTCCCTGGGAGTACATTGACCACGGCGTGGGCGTGCTCGACCTGGCCGAGATGGGCTTCACGCTCAAGGCGCACGCCCTGCTGGCCTTCTGGGATTTCGGCACGCCCGACTATTTCAAGGCAATGGACTTTGACGAGGCCAACCGTGAGGTCTACGAGCACATCAGCGCGCTGGTGGAACGTTACCGGGATCAGATTGACACCTGGAACGTGATCAACGAGGCCCACGGGCGCGGCGCGGCGCTGGACTTTTCCCGCGCCGAGATCACCACGCTGACTGAGACAGGCATCCGTGCCATCCGTGAGCACGACCCCGACGCGCGCATCATCATCAACGACGCCTTTGACTGGTACGGCGAGATCAGGCAGATGACGTTGCTGGCGACGGGCGAAGTAGACGATTTCACCCTGTCCGTCCCCGCTTACCTGGATCAACTGGCAGCCGACGGCGTGGACTATGACATCATCGGCCAGCAACTCTACAACGGCGGCTACTCTGATATTTTTGCCCAGTGGGGCCTGGGCGATCCGTCGGGAATCCCCACCTGGGACCTGGCCCACATCTCCGCGCTCCTCGACCGGCTAGGCGAATACGGCCGGCCGGTACACATCACCGAGCAGTCGGTGCCCTCGACCTGGGACCCGGACTGGACACAGTATGGCGCGGGTTGGTGGCGCCGGCACTGGAACGAGGAGACGCAGGCCGAGTTCCTGCGTGATTTCTACACCATCGCCTTCAGCAAGGAGCAGGTCGAGGCCATCACCTGGTGGGACATCAACGATAACAGTTTCATCTTTACCGGTGGACTGTTGGACTCGGAGAGCAACCCCAAGCCGGCCTACTACGCCCTGCGTGATCTCATCGCCGGCTGGACGACGGCCGGGCAGGGGAAGACGGACGCGGCGGGGCAGATAGCCATTCGAGGCTACGGCGGCGAGTACGACATGGTCGTCACCCACGATGACCAGACCTGGCGCGGAACGGTTCACGTCTGGGAGCAGCAGGAGGGCGAGCGCGTGATCCAGATGTCGGGAGACGTGGCAATATACCACCTGCCGCTGG
This sequence comes from uncultured Anaerolineales bacterium, assembly GCA_964420485.1. Taxonomy (GTDB): domain Bacteria; phylum Chloroflexota; class Anaerolineae; order B4-G1; family B4-G1; genus CAYQTW01. The sequence goes on along the minus strand of CAYQTW010000468.1, from coordinate 796 downwards.
TGAACCGAGAGACCTCTGAGGTTTTCCCAAACCTCGGAGGTCTGAAAGTGAGTTGCAGATGAAATTGAAACAGAGAGGCGTCTGGCCGGCACTGACATTATTTTTCCTCGCGCCGATGCTCGCCGAGTTACTGTCCGGCTCCTCGCCGCCGGTTGAGTTCTTCAGCCCGTTCGCGCTGCTGGTGTTGGCCGCGCTGTACGGCAGCGGCGCGATCCTGGTCCGCGAACTGCGCGTGCGCTGGCTTGCCCTGAGCGGAGCCGAAGGGGGCAAGGGCTGGCCGACTGTTCTTGCCCTCGGTGCGGCCTACGGCATCGTCGAGGAAGGACTGATGGTCAAGTCGTTCTTCGATCCCAACTGGATGGATCTCGGCCCGCTCGGCTCCTACGGTCGCTGGGCCGGCGTCAACTGGGTCTGGAGCCTGCAACTGACCATCTTCCACGCCGTGTTCAGCATCGCTATCCCCATCCTGCTGGTCGAATTGATCTTCCCTGCCCAACGCGGCGAGCGCTGGATCGGCCGCCGGGGAATGATCGGGTTGTCGCTGCTACTGCTGGCCGACGTGCTGTTAGGCTTTTTCGCGCTGACGGCGTACCGCCCGCCGCTCGTGCCCTACGTGCTGGCCGTCGTTGCTGTCGTCGCGTTGTTCCTGGTCGCACGGCAGGCGGGCGACCGCAAGGAATCGCCCCTGCAATTTTTATGAGGCATTTTCGAACGGAAATACACTGTTAATCGTGTCGAATTTGGCTCACAAAAGCTCTGGCGGAAACCTGGCAGGTCTTTACAATCCTTGACTTGA
>CAYQTW010000467.1:0-2747 GCA_964420485.1 uncultured Anaerolineales bacterium | reverse complement strand
GGTTGAGACGGTTCAGTTGGTCCGGGCGGATTGGGTGGTTCAGGCGTCTCGGTTGGTTCGGGTGGCTCGGTTGGTTCGGGTGGCTCAGTTGGTTCGGGTGGTTGAGGCGGTTCGGGCGTCTCAGTTGGTTTGGGCGTCACGGTCGGTGTCGGCGTCACGGTCGGTGTCGGCATCACAGTTGGCTGAGGCGTCCTGGTCGGTGTCGGCATCCTGGTTGATCGGGGCGCCTGTGGTGGCTCCGCTGTCCTGGATGGTTCCGATGTCTCAGTTGGCCGAGGTGTCCTGGTTGGCTCCGGCGTCTCGGACGGGCACGGTGTGGGCATTGGCTGGAATGTCGGCGACGGCGATGGGGTAGGCACCAAAACTACCGGATCGGGGGGTAGGTCAGGTTGCACGCTGGTCATCTGTCCGGGCTGGACTTTAACGGTCGCCTCCTGTGCTGTGACCTCAACAAACCCCTCCCGTACCACCACTTGCGTGGTACCATCGGTCTCTACGGCAATGGTGAACTCTGTCCCGCGCACCACCGCGACCGCTGAAGGGGTCTTGACCTTGAAGCAAGAGGCAGAATCGCGCGACGGCATCACACTGTGGCGGCTCCGGCCCTGCGACTGGTGAAGGACAATGGTCTTGCCATTACTATCCCGCTGGGCACTCATCTGCACGATGGTGATCTCTGTTTTAGCCTCCAGGTTGGTAGTGCTCCCATCGAAGAAAGACAACGTGGCGGCGGAAAGCGAGTCTGTACGGATCCGATCCCCTACTTTCAACCGCTTGACATCCGACGCTAGCAGCCAAGTCTCGCTGCCGGCGGGCATAACTACCACCACACCATTCATCGCCTCCAAAGTGACCATTGGGGTGCCGGGTGTCCCACCCCAGAGATGAAGAGACAGGCCGGCGAAGAAGAGAACGAGCGCAGCAGCAATTGCCAGGGCCAGTTGGAAAGCAGGAGCGCGTCTCCATACAGTGGGGTTTCTTCTCTCACTGAACAGGATGACGATCCATTTTGTGTAGCGGGAAAACCAATTGGGCTGGCGACGCTTTTTCTCGGCCAGTGCCTTTAGCATACGGCGTTTCCCGGCAGCAAAAGATGCCGGGCTGGAGATTGGCCGGGGCATGTGGCGTATTTCGAGGGCGATCTCCAAAAGAGGATACAAATCAGCAGCGTGATCGGGATAACGAGCCAAACATTCCACAATAGTAGCCCGACTCTCCTCTACAAGAGTCAGGCACTCGTCCAGCACGTTATTAGATTCCCGTTTCGTAATGCTAACCATGCCAATACCTTCACGAGCAAGTCCCCAAGGTAGGGCAGGACGTCCGCCGTGTCGTTGTGACCAGGAGACCGCTCTCTATGTATCCGAATAACACCTCCTATGCTATGTAACTGCTCACAGCCGCCCCCGCCGAACTCTGCGGCCGGACAGTTACCCTCCCTTCTTATATATTAACGACAAGAGAGGAACAAAGATACGGCCTGCAAGGAAATCAATCTCCGGTCGGCTTGAGAATACGACGCAATGCAGCCAGCCCTCTGTGTTGTAGCGACTTGACCGAGCCAATGGACTTGCCCAACGTGCGGGCCACTGTCTCGTTGGTAAGCCCCTCGAAGAACTTTAAAAGAATAACCTGGCGTTGGTCTTCAGTAAGGCGAGCAAGGGCGGTCGCAAGCATCTGCTGGGTCAGTGCATGATCTGGGGCTTTAGCCAGGTCAATCGTGCCGGCCACCAGCCGTTCGTCCAGGGGAAACATCGTGGCCCGTCCGGCCCGCCTGTGATAGTCCGTGATCAGGTTACGGGCGATGGTATATAGCCAGGCCAGCAACGGACGACCTCGGTAGACGAGTTGGTGACTTTTTTCTACCAGGCGCACAAAGACCTCGCTGGTCAGGTCCTCGGCTGTGGCAACGTCGCCCACGCGGTAAAAGATGTAGCGATAGATGGCCGGCTGGTACTGATCGTAGATTTCGGCAAAAGCAGCGGGGCTTCCCTCCTTCGCCCGCTGAATTAACCTGGCTTCGTCTGTGGCTGTATCATTGCAGAGGTCCATTTCGGGCGTATTATACTCCGAAAATAATGGCCTTGCAAGACTCTGCTATTTGAACACCGTCTCAATCCCGTAATAACCGGCCAGCGCAAAGGCAACGTTCTTGATCACCTTGCCGGCCGCACAGGATACGAGAAACTTGCACAGTGGAAAACGCAATGCCCCGGCGACTATGCCACCCAGATCGGCCAGAGGGTTAGGGATGAGGGCCAGCGCAAAGACCGTCAGTACACCGTGGCGCTGCATCCACCGTGTCAGACGGTCGTAGGTGGGATTCTGGTCCACGAACGTCTGCCCGCTGTAACCGGCCATGTAGCCGGTCAGTTCGCCCAGGGCCTGGCCCAGCCCGCCGACGAGGCCCACGATCCAGGGGTTAAAGACGCCACCCATCACCGAACTGACGGCCAGGCCGGGGACGGGAAAGATGATCGTCGCGTTGCTGACCAGGCCGATCAAAAAGATGGCGGCGTAGCCGTATTGCTCCAGTTCCTGAAGACGGTCGCGGAAGTAAAACGCCGCCCCAAGGGCGGCGAGAAGCGTGATGATTGTGAGAATCTGGACCACCCTCAACCGCCGGGCGGGGGGAGGAGGGGGAACAGCATCACGCATGGTACAAATACTCCTATGTCATTCTGAGCGCAGCAACTGTCATTCTGAGCGGAACGCAGTGGAGCGAAGAATCTCACGCCACAGTGCCC
>CAYQTW010000466.1:0-2779 GCA_964420485.1 uncultured Anaerolineales bacterium | reverse complement strand
GCTCTCTTGAGCCTCACCACCGTCGCCGTCGTACTACCCATCTTGCTGTTGGTGGGTTACATCGTCGTGCAAGGTGCGCCGGCCATCTCCGGCGAGTTCATCACGGCTATGCCGCGCGACGGGATGCGGGCCGGCGGCCTCTGGCCGGCCATCGTCGGCACCCTGCTCCTGACACTGGGCACCGCCATCTTTGCCGTGCCGGTCGGCGTGGCGGTGGCGATCTACCTGGCAGAGTACGCTCAGGACACCCTGTTCACCCGCATCATCCGCCTGGCTATCATCAACCTGGCCGGGGTTCCTTCGGTGGTCTACGGTCTCTTTGGGCTGGGCCTGTTCGTCATCTTTCTCCAGTTCGGCCCGTCCATCCTGGCCGGGTCGCTGACGCTGGCGATCATGACTCTGCCGGTCATCATCAGCACGGCCGAGGAGGCGCTGCGGGTGGTGCCTCAATCCTTTCGTATCGTGAGCCTCTCGCTGGGGGGCACCAAGTGGCAGACCGTCCGCCGGGTCGTGCTGCCCCAGGCCCTGCCGGGTATCCTGACCGGCGTGATCTTGGGACTGGAGCGGGCCGCCGGCGAGACCGCGCCGATCCTCTTTACCGTCGCCGCTTTCTTCCTGCCGCGCCTGCCTCACTCTATCTTTGACCAGACGATGGCGCTACCGTACCACCTGTTCGTCATCAGCACCCAGGTGCCGGGAATGCCGGTACACATCCAATACGGCACGGCGCTGGTGCTCTTGATTTTCGTGCTTTCAATGAACGTCGTGGCGGCGGTGACGCGCAGCCGTTTCCGCGCCAAACGACAGTGGTGAAACGAATGGCGAATTGCGAATGGTGAATGGCGAATGGTGAGTGGTGAATGATGGAACCCAAGTTTCTGTTGGATCGAGTATCATATACTTACGAGGACGGCGTCCAGGCACTGCGTGACGTCAACCTGTCCATCTACCCCGACCAGATCACGACCATCTTTGGCCCGGCCGGCGGGGGAAAATCTACGCTACTGCGCCTCCTGAACCGGCTCAATGACCTGGTTCCAGGGAGGCGAATGGAGGGCCAGGTGCTGCTCGACGGGGAAGACATCTACGCGCCGGGGGTGGACGTGTACGCACTGCGCCGCCGCGTGGGGATGGTTTTCGCCACCCCGGTCCCGCTGCCGATGAGCATCCGCCAGAACTTGACCTATGGGCCGGAATTGGCCGGAGAACATAACCGCGCCCGGCTGGACGAACTAGTCGAGCGCAGCCTGCGGGCAGCGGCGCTGTGGGACGAGGTAAAGGATCGGCTGGACGAACCGGGGATGGCGCTTTCGGGAGGACAGCAGCAACGGCTATGCCTGGCCCGCACCCTGGCGCTGGAGCCGGAGGCGATCCTGCTCGACGAGCCAACCTCCGGACTGGACCCCATCTCGACGGCCAAGGTCGAGGCCAGTTTGCAGGAACTGAAGCAACACTATACGGTCGTCATCGTCCCGCACAGCGTGCAGCAGGCCGCCCGCGTGGCGGACCACGCCGTCTTTATGTTGCAGGGGGAGTTAGTCGAGGAAGGGCCAGGAGGACAACTGTTCACCAAGCCCCACGACCAACGTACCGAGGACTATGTCACCGGTCGTTTTGGATGATCCCTGGAACCAATTGACCTCTCTCCACGACTGTGCTATACTGTGTACATTGAGAGGCAATGAGAAACCGGGGAGATGATGACCGGAGCAGTAGAGTTCCTGGTCCCAGAGCGGGCACGCTATTTGGCAAAGATGGCGGAACAAGCGCGAGCAGGCTTGAGCCGTTTCGTCGGCTACGAGGTGGACTATGATGCCACTGCTCTGCAACTCCTGGACGAGTGGATTGACCGCCACTTGCAGCAGTTCCCCAATCCTTCGCCGGAAATGTGCTTACTGTGGATCAGTTTTCTGGGCGAGATGTTCCGCCGTCACCATTGGGGTGAATGGATCGTCCAGGACGGCGAAAGAAAGGGATTGGCCATGCTTTGTCCCACGGAGAGCGGCGGCCTATACACGGTTGATGTTTCCGGTCAGATTAACCGTCGCATTGCTCACGGAATGTCTGCCTCGTTGGTCTATTTCTACACCGTCACCTGCATCGAGTTGCAGGCGGGGACGTAGTGGTAAATTGGGAAACTGGTAAATTGGTCTGCGTATCTCGTGTACCAGACTACCAATTTACCAACTACCAATATACCAATCTACCAGCCCTATACCGTCTTGCGCAGGCGACGCACCACGATCAACACGAACAACAACCCCACAGCCATGGCACTGGCTCCCAATGCGCCGATGCCTGTGTCGGGAGGACGGGGGCTGGTTGTTTCCGCCGTGGCCGTGGCTGTCGGGCGGCGGGTAATCGTTGGCCTGACCGTCGCCGGTGCGCGGGATGGTGTGGGAGATGGTGGCATCGTCGTTGGGGTGGGCGTTGAGGTGGGAGCGGGAGTATCGGTCGGGACTAGAGTGTGCGTGGCTGTGGGTTGAGCCTCCGCTGTCGCCGTCTCGTCTAGTGCTATCGCCACCGCTTCGTTAGTGGACTGGATACTCGCGTTCTGCCCCTGGGTAAAGTCCTGTATCCAGCGGTTGCCGACCACAGCCCAGACGACAAAGGCGCAGATACCCAACGCGAGCAGGCCACCTAGCACCGCTACGAGGATGATGAAGGTGCGGTTTTGCTTTTCCTCTTTCTCTTCTTCAATTTCCTCTTCTTCGATGTAATAGTCTTCTTCCATTTTTGCCTCCTCGAATCGGCTCCTGGCCCACAAGTGATTAGATCG
>CAYQTW010000465.1:0-2786 GCA_964420485.1 uncultured Anaerolineales bacterium | reverse complement strand
ACAAAACTCTGGCGGAAACCTGGCAGGTCTTTCAATCCTTAACTTGATGATATTGACCCAGAACTGGATAGAAAACGCATCGAACGCTGGGTTTGTGATTTTGCCCGGCTCCTGGAGATGCCGGAGATATGGGATGACATCGCTCCCTGGCTGCAACTACCCGACGAATAGGAATTGCAAAGAGGAGACCTATGCTCGATCATCCTCACCTGCGCTACCTGACGCCCCACGAACGGGACGTGCTGGCCGAGTTCCTCTCTCAACTGCGGGAGCAATTCAGCGACCGCATCGCGCACGTCTGGCTCTTTGGCTCCAAGGTGCGCGGCGACTTTGACGAGGAGTCGGACGTTGATCTGCTGATCGTGTCCCGCGATGGGAGTGATGCGCTCGGGAAAGCGGTCGGCGAGATTGCCTACAACCTCAGTCTGGAGCACAGTGTCCTGCTCTGCGAGCACGTGATTGGTGCCTGGCGCTTTGCCCAGATGCGCGCGCGTCAGGAGCCTCTCCACAAGAACGTGGTATGTGAGGGAGTAGACCTGTGGGCGTTGGAAACCATCCCTGCAAGGGTAACGGAAGAACGAGCGTCATACAACCTGGGCACACCAGAGGATTACCTCCGGCACCGGCTGGAGCGAAGCCACCAGGATCTAACGTGGGCACGAGGTGCTTTGGAGCGAGGCGAGTATCGCCTGGTCCTGAATCGCGCCTATTACGCCGTGTTCCATCTCGCATCGGCTGTTCTGGCAAACCTTGACGTTATGCGACACCGACATTCAGGCGTCGAGTCGGCTTTCCACGAGTACCTGATCAAACCAGGGTTCATTGAACCAGAATATGGCCGATTCTACAGGGAAGCCCGCCAGTGGCGTGAGGAGGCCGATTACCATTTCGATGTAGAATTCACCGAGGAGAAAACACAGGATGTACTGGAGCAGGCCGAGCGCATCGTCGCCCGCCTGGAGCAATTCCTGCGCGAACGCGGTCTCTTGACAGAGAACGACGAGGGCTTACGTGGACACCGAGCCGTTGCGTAGAATCAAGCAAAAGTACGTTTTGCAACATTTCGGACACTTGGCCGGAAGGGGGCATTGATGGTGGTAGATGTTCCGATGAGTGAAATTTCCCCCGAAGCGGAACTGGAAGCCTTCTTCGGCCCCCGCCCCGCTCAACGTCAGCCTCCCCAACTGTTGGGCATCGTCGTTGGTGGAAGTCTCTCCCAGGGGTTGGACGTCAAACTCGACCCGGCCACGGTCATCGAGGGGCTGGCCGTGGGCCGCTACGTCGTTGTGCATGGGCAGACCAAACGGCGCTTTTTTTCCATCGTCACCGACGTGGAACTGGACGCCCTCAACCCGTTGATCGAGAAATCCCCGCCCGATACCTCCGACCCCTTCCTGACCCGCGTCTACCAGGGCACCGCTGTTTTCGGGCGCATTCACGTCGCGCCGATGCTGGTGCTAGAAGAGAACGCCAGCGAGCCCAAGCCGGTCAAGACCATTCCGGCCCATTTCGCCCCGGTCTATCCCGCCAGCGAGGAGGAAGTGGCGCTCATCTTTGGCCGGGAGGACGAACCGAGCCACTTTTACGTCGGCGACCCGCTAGAGATGGAGGGCATCCACGTGGCGCTCGACCTACGCCGCTTCGTCGAGCGCTCGGCGGGCATCTTTGGCAAGACCGGCACCGGCAAGACCTTTCTCACCCGCACGCTACTGGCCGGGCTGGTCCAAAAGAACGTGGCCGTCAACCTGGTGTTCGACATGCACAACGAGTACGGCTGGAAGAGCCAGGACGAATCACGTCAGGAGGTCAAGGGGCTGCGGCAACTCTTTCCCACCGGGCAGGTATCTGTCTTTACGCTGGACGAGGAGTCGTCCCGGCGGCGGGGCAGCAAGGTGGACTCGGTGGTGCGCATCGGCTACGAGCAGATTGAGCCGGAGGATGTGGACAGCCTCGCCAGCCTGATGGCCCTCTCCGACGTGCAGGTGGGGGCGCTCTACTTTCTGCGGCGGCGGCTGGGGCCGGCTTGGGTCGCCCGCTTGCTGGATGAGGATGATCCGCTGGAAGACCTGGACAGCGCACTGGAGCGGGGCACAATTCACGGCGGCACCCTGGGGGCCATCCAGCGCAAACTGGGAATGTTCCGCAGATTCGGCTTCCTGCAAACGCGGGTGCCGGAGGACTCGGTGAAGCAGATTCTGGACTATTTGGACCGGGGGGTGAACGTGGTTCTGGAATTCGGCAGATACGGCGGGAGTTTGGAAGCTTACTTGCTGGTCGCCAATTACATTACCCGCCGTATCCACGCCCACTATGTCCGGCGCACGGAGGAGGCGCTGGGTGAGCGGGGGAAGGAGCCGCGCCCGCTGGTCATCACCATCGAGGAGGCGCACAAGTTCCTCGATCCCGCCGTCGCCCGGCACACCATTTTCGGTACCATCGCCCGCGAGTTGCGCAAGTACAACGTCACGCTACTCATCGTGGACCAGCGGCCCAGCGGCATAGACCCGGAGGTGATGAGTCAGATCGGTACCCGCATCACCTGTCTCCTCGACGACGAGGCGGACATCCGGGCAGTCTTTTCCGGCATCAGCGGGGCGGGTGCGTTGCGAGAGGTGTTGGCGCGGCTGGACACCCGCCAGCAGGCGCTCATCATGGGCCACGCCGTGCCGATGCCGGTGGTGGTGCAGACCCGCACCTACGGCACGCCCGAGTTCTACGCCGCGATGGGAGTGCGGGAGGCGGAGAGCCCGGAGGCAGTGCTGGCGCGGGGGCGGGCGGTGTTGCGC
>CAYQTW010000464.1:1358-2800 GCA_964420485.1 uncultured Anaerolineales bacterium | reverse complement strand
CCCCACGCTTCTGCCACCGCTCCAGGGGACATTCGATCCGCTGCCCCGGTGCGCCCCCGGTGCCCTCGTCGGCCCCGATGGACTGCCACCCGCCCAGGCAGCGGACATCGCGCCCAAAGCCTGGCTCCGTGCCCGCCAGACCGTCCTTGATCTGCCGTCAATCGAAAATCGTAAATCGCAAATCGTAAATCCGAAAATCGCTTGGGACGGCATCCTGGTGGACGATCCCACCCATTCGTCCGACATCGTGACCCGCGTGCGGGGCGTGCTCACGCTTCTGTGGGGCGACCGGGCCGGTGCCATCGAGCGCGAGGCTTGCGACATTCTGGGCGTCGAGGGACTGCGCGACTATTTTCGAGACCCGCGCAAGGGATTCTTTGCCTTCCACATCAAGCGCTATTCCAAGAGCCGCCGCAAGGCGCCCATCTACTGGCTGCTCCAATCGGAAAAGCGCAACTATGGTATCTGGCTCTACATCCACCGTCTCAGGCCAGACGCCCTCTTTACCGCCGGCCGCGACTATGCCGACGCCAAGGTGGCGCTGGAAGAGGCCCGGCTGGAAGAGTTGCGGCAAGGGTTGGATGCTCTTAACGGCAGCGCCCGCCGCCGCCGTGAGCGCGAGATTGAGCGCCAGCAAAGAATAGTCGCCGAGGTGACCGAATTCCGCAACCGGCTGGACCGCGTCGCTCTGCTGAACCTGCCGCCCGACCTGAACGACGGCGTGGTGATCAGCATCGCGCCACTGTGGGAGTTGGTACCGTGGAAGGAGGCGCAGCGCACATGGGAAAGGCTGGTCTCCGGAGAGTATCCCTGGAGCACGATGGCGCAGCAAATGCAAAAGCAGGGGCTGGTGAAAGCGTGACAACCGGGCTTTTTTCCCTTGCCTTCTGTTCCATTGGGAGGTATAATCTACTTACGCCAGTCTCGTTTTGTGACGCGCGCTGTCACCAAATGAGAGAAACCTAAGAACAGGTGATGTGACAATGTCTCGTTCTCTCTCCCCCCTCGAATCCAAACTCATCATGCGTCTGGAGTGGGAGAAACAGCCGGTGGTCACCATCGAACAGGCCACGGACATCCTGGACTGCTCCTACGACCACGCCCGGCAAGTGCTCCACCGGTTGGCCCGCCGCCGCTGGCTGATCCCTATCACGCCCGGCACGTACGAACTGATCCCCGCCGAGCGGGGCGAACACGCCTTTCCCGATACCAACCCTCTGTTCATCGGCAGCACACTGGTGACGCCCTACTACTTCTCCTTCGCCACCGCCGCTTTTTTCCACGGCCTTTCCACCCAGGCTTCGGCCACCGTCTACGTCGCCACCACTGTGCGCAAGAAGCGACGGTTGCTCACCGTGCGCGGCAAAGCGTACCGCTTGGTCGTTCAGCCGGCCCACAAGTTCTTTGGCGCGGTCGAGGTGGACGCTTACGGCAGCCGGGTG
>CAYQTW010000464.1:0-1348 GCA_964420485.1 uncultured Anaerolineales bacterium | reverse complement strand
GTGGACTCCCTCGACCGGCCCGCCTATGCCGGCGACGTGCCGGAGGTGGCCGCGATGCTCTGGCGGGGCCAGGGCCGGCTGGACTGGGGTCGGCTGGCCGACTATGCTCTGCGCGTCCGGTCTCAGGCACTCGTCCAGCGGTTGGGCTATCTGGCTGACCTCCTTCAGTTACCTTTGGAAGGGCCAACCCGAACCCGGCTCCTGGATACCGTCGGCAAGAGCACCCCCTACCTGGGCCGGACGGGCCAATGGGGGACTGGCGGTGAATACGACGCCACCTGGCACGTCGTGGACAACGTCCCGCGCCAAGAGTTGCTGGCCGAAATCGAGGTACGCTAATGATCGAGAAGCGGCTGGTCCAGTGGTACGCCTCCAACGCCGGTGTGGATCTCGACATCGCCGAGCGAGAGGTCGTCCTGACCTACGTGTTGAGCATCCTGTCCGATGGGGGGCTGTTGAACCATCTGGCGTTCAAAGGCGGAACGGCCATCCGTAAGATATACCTGGGCGGCACGGGGCGCTTTAGCCTGGACCTGGATTTCAGCGCCACCGGCGACGTCGCGCCCGATGCGTTGGTGCTCGACCTGACCGACCTCTTGCACGAGCAGACCCATCACGGACTCACATTTTCCATCCCCAGCCCCGACTATTACGCCACCGATGACTCATGTGGCGCAGAGGTCACCTATCGCCACGACTGGGTGACCGCAGGTCGCTTTGGCGTACAGATCAGTTTTCGCGCTCGACCGTTGCTGCCGGTGACGCCCACGCCGCTGCGCCGCGAGCGGTATTTCGACTGGATGGGCATCGAGCCTCCTGACGTACCGGCGCTGATGGTCCGATCTGAGTCGATTGGTGCGGCGTGACCGGCTCGCCGGTCCCGACGAGATCGTTCGAACCGTGCAAAAAGCCTATGCCTTTCTAGTACCTCACCACACAAGTTTTGATGGGTAGAATGAGCGTTTGGAAAAACAGCGAGTGAGAAAACGTCCCACTTTGCTCCAAAATCGAGCTAGATTCTGGGGTACAGCGCCACATTTAGGCCGTTTTTTAGCCTATTTCGCTCACTTTATCCCACTTTCAAATGCAAGAGAACTTTCATTAAAAATTTGCTATCCATCAAAATCTCTGTGGTCGGGTACTAGGCCAGATGACCGAAGATGAGGCGCGGCTGGCCGGCGATCCTTATGGCCGCGAGGTGCAGGTCTATGACCAGTTGAGAGGCAGCCTGCGCGAATTGCCGTAGATTCATTGAGAAGCCGTTTCGCGCAATCAGTGATGTGTAACGCCTTTAGGAGAACAACATGCCTCTCGTAACGGAAGCATTGCTCAATCTGCTGCGCAAGCA
>CAYQTW010000463.1:2412-2800 GCA_964420485.1 uncultured Anaerolineales bacterium | reverse complement strand
TTGCGCATTTTTTGGCCTCGTTTGCATTTATCTCAATTGTCGAGGAACGCTACCATTTTTTCTAGCTTGCTGAATTAATACTGCAACATCCTCACGAGTCATATGAGGTGCTTCTTCTGTGATTTTGGTTTTTGGATTCTCTTGGTGCGCAATTATCTGAAAGAGTTTTCTCAACATCGTATTATCTTTTTTCTGTTCGTATAGTTCGTCGCAGCCCAACGATTTGGTTGAGCCGCTGGGCGGATGCGGGTAAGAGCTTCTGCTACAGTACCCACCGAAAGCGCGTGGAGCAGTCGAAAAGCGCCGAGATTAGCCCAGTCGGCTCCAACCGGTGTTAGCGGGCCTGCCCTGCTTATGCGAACGAACCGACACTACTCCCTCCTTGAAC
>CAYQTW010000463.1:0-2402 GCA_964420485.1 uncultured Anaerolineales bacterium | reverse complement strand
CCTATGCCCTACGCGGCAGACGCCACGACGACGTCCACGACCGTGTACGGCAGCACCAACAAGGACACTTACGCAGAGTCAGGTTATCCCACTACCCCACCGGGCAATCAGCGGAACCTGTACCTGGGATACGATACCTGGTACAGCAAATACCGCACGCGCATCTATGTAAAGTTCAACCTCCCCTCCTTGCCCGACGGCGCGCAGGTGGATAGCGCCACGGCGCAACTTTACCAATACGCCGATGAGTGCTCAAGCAGTTACGGCGTCACGGCCTACGAGATCACGTCGAGTTGGGAGCAATACGGCTTGACCTGGAATAATCAGCCATCAAAGGGCGGGATCGCCGGCTCGGCGTCCTTTGGATGCTCCGACGGGTGGAAGTCCATAGACATCACCGGTCTGGTCAGGGATTGGTATCAGGGACATACTAATCGCGGCATCACGATCTGGGCCGACAACGAGTACAGCGCCGGTGGTATCTTTTGGTCCAAGGACTGTACCTCCTCCCAGTGTCCCGGCCAACAACACCCCCGTCTGCAGGTGAACTATTCCATCCCGCCGACACCCACGCCTATCCCCTCGCCTACTCCCAAGCCCGAACCCTACAACACCGCTTGGCTGACCGACGACGACCTGGAGGGTGAATACAATACCCCGGTGGAGACCATCCGCTACTTTTTGGAACAACAGGGCAGTTGTCTGGCTAACCCGATCAAGGATGTGGATGGCGTGACCATTGATATTCCCCAGTTGATCCACGACGCCGCCGCGCAGCACCACATCAACCCCAAAGTGATCCTGGCGACGATGCAAAAGGAGCAATCCGCCATCATCCGCTGCCCCGAGACCTGGCGACTGAAGCGGTTGATGGGCGCCGGTAGTTCCAGCACCGCCCGCCACCAGATAGACTTTGGCGCCAGCCTCTTCCGCGCCTACCAGGACGAACTGAACAGCGGCGGGCAGACGCGCAGTGGCTGGAAAGTGGGAGTGGCAAAGCAGACGCAGGATGGCGTCTGGGTCACGCCGGTCACCAAGGCCGTGGCCGGGCAGTTCACCTACACGCCCTACGCCGGGACGAACTGGGACGGCAACAATCCGAGCGTGGGCGGCGTGTGGCTCTTTTGGAACGCCTGGTACAACCAGTTCCACTTTGACCAGCCCTTGCCCGAACCGCCCCAACCGCCGCCATCGTGTGAGGTACCGTACTTTTCGCAGCGCGATTCCCGCTGGAAAAATCATCCCCTGCGCACGGCCGGTGTGTGTTCCCCGTATTGCAGCACCATCGGGCATTGCGGCTGCACGCTCACCTCGGCGGCGATGGTGTTCGATTATTACGGCTCGTCGCGCAATCCGGCCCAGTTGAGCGATTGTATGGGGGCGCAAGCCTGCCCGTTTTACTGGTGCACTGGCGCGGCGTGCAGTCAGGGGCAGGCGCAATACGTGGGTCGCTATGACTTTAGTTGGAGCCGCCTGGAACGCGAACTGAATCAGAACGAGCGGCCCGTCATCCTGGGGATGCACAAAGGAATCTACACGCACTGGGTAGTCGTCCTCAACGGGAGCGGCAGCAGTCGAGCCAACTATACCATCCACGACCCCTGGCCGGTCCACGGCGCGAATATGAAGCTGAACGCTTACAACGCCTGGAGTCTGGATCGGCTGGCGGTCTACGACGGCGATCCTGATTGCGGGAGTTTGACGACGGTCACGACAGAGCCAGTCTCGTTCCATCCCCAGCCGGTGGTCACGGTGACGAATATCGAGGCAGCGGCGCAGTGCAAGACCTTGACCGTCGCCGATGCGCGCAGCCTGGCCTCCTCATCCGTCGTCACCGGCTCGGCCTGGCTCTACCGCATGACGGACGTGACGATGACGGTGCAACTGATCGCCGACAGCGAAGCGGGGAACGTTACCGAGATGCTGGTCTGGACCGACTCGATGACCGAGACGACGTGGCAACCGTTCGCCACATTTGTCTACTTGCCCGTGAGCGACGAGATCTATGCCCGCTTCCGCGACGAGGCCGAGAACATTTCCGCGACGGGAGCGGACACGCTCTACCCGGACGGCAGCCCGGCAGACGCGCCGTTTGAGGTCTTTTTGCCGCTGGTTTTCAGGCAGTGAGCAAAGGGAAGAGTACCTCGGATTGGAGGAATACACGATCAAGGCGTCCCAGACGATAGGATGAGCGAAGCAGCCAAGTCATTGTGAGTTTTGCTTGTCTGTGGTATTCTTTTTCTATGACAGCGAATCGGAAAGATGAACCGAACCTGCCTGGCTTTAATTCGTTCAACCCTGTTCGTTCGATGTCATATTCGCGAGGCCAGAAAAGTATCCAGATCATACAGACATGCGGTAAAAAGTCAAGTAGCACTTTGATATCCGAATAGGCTTTCCGC
>CAYQTW010000462.1:0-2802 GCA_964420485.1 uncultured Anaerolineales bacterium | reverse complement strand
ATAGTATGCGTGGCAAGACGAGCCAGATGCCGAGAAAACACGCGAATGTTACGAACCACACGGCACGTCGCCAGCGCCAAAGATGTCCGGCAGGCAAAGCCTGAAAAGGCGCAAAGAAAAACAGTGTATCGGTTATACCGAACGACACACCAACATAACGTCCAAGCATCGTTATCTCACTAAGCGTGCTGCCACCCATCCCGGTACATACGGTGAATACGGTAAATACTATGAGTAAGGCCAGCGATGCTGCAACCCCGGCCAGCATAATCTTACCCATAGCAGGGCGGGCTCGGCTGTAATTGAATCTGGTTTGGCGGGCGTAACAACTGCTCCCCAGACCTGGAACGAAGGCGCTAAAGGCAGCAGCCAGAAACGTGGCCATAATCAAGCCTGTGTCCCAGAGACGAAATGTGATCGGTAGCCGCAAGGCCCGGGCTGCCAGCCAGTGCGCCATCGCGCGAATGCCCATATAGGTGGCTATGATGCCTACCCCCACAAGTACAGCCAGGGGATTGAGCGGGACGAGCAGGTCTGATACAACCATACCCCTCCAGAGCACTGCGCGCACACGGCTGAGCGGCAGTAAAAAGAAGCCCAGGAACAACGTCACGCCAATCAGCGCCCCAATACCACTCGTCGCTGGAGTCTCCGGCTGTTTCTGCTCGTTGAGCGGCGCTTGCAGTATGAAAGTGCCGATTCCTATAACGTGTGGGATCACAAACAGCAGTTTGAGCCAGCGCCAACCGAACTCGCGGATTTGCTGAGATACCGGCCAGTAACACAAACCACGAGAGTGAGTCGGATTCCAGACGGCGGAGTTATACCCGTCTACGCCAGTGGTAACAGCTTTGTCACAGCCCCGCTGACGAAACCATACCAGCGCCTGGTCATATAGTGCTTTCCCAATTCCTTTGCTCTGATGTTGGGGATCAACTGCACCCCAATCGAGTATCCCTAATTTCCGATCCCCCACACTCGCTGTTCTTAAAGTGAGTACCCCAACGATTGTTCCGGTTGCGTCTTCCGCCACCAATCCCTGTGGCGATACAGTGGCGGCCATCGAAAGACCCATAGGTAGAGAAAAGGCGCGCTTTCCAAGATCACGAACAGCGTCCAATTCCTCTGGACGCAACTCACGAATTATTACGGTATCCTTGTCCATAGTTGTCCTTTCTCCAATCCTCTATTGGGACATTGTCAGAGACTCAGCCACCGCGCGGCTTATGCGACTTGTGGTTGGGTGGCCTCCCTGGATTCCAAAGCCAATCAACAGGGCTTCGCCCACAATCGCGGTCAAACGTAATGCTATTTCTCTATCCGAGGTCATCGCTCGCCACTGCCCCCAGCAGTTGCTCCTCAAGCCGTTCTGTTGCGGCGAGCGTAAATCAGGATCGCGGCTCCCGTACCCAAGATAAGCAGAGAAGCTAACAGACTGCTGTTCAAAATCCCTACGTCTCGCCCTGTCTCGGGCAAGAGGGCCGGCGTCGGCGTCGCTTCTGCCGTGGCCGTCGGTGTGGGGGTGGCCGTCGCAGGGACGGGAGTTGGCGCCGGCTGCGTGGGGGTTGGTGCCGGCGTATTCGTCGGCGCCGGTGTGGCAGTGGGAGCCTCGATGATGGTGATGGGCACATCGTCGGCCCCTCCGCCCATGTCGTTGCCATACCAATCACTAGCGCCGGTGGCCTCGGCGTGGTTCGTTATATTATCAATAGCCGCCAGAGCGGTAAAGACAGTCGTCACCGAGACTGTGCCGTGGGCCGGGATGTCGCCGGTCCAACTGGTGACGTCCGTCCAGGTCAAAACCCCACTCGCCGCATCCACCAAGTCGGGCGGCGGCACGGCGTAATTGAAGGCCAGCCACGCCGGATTATAGGTGTCCACCAACGGCGCGACCGTCATGGTGGTATAGCCGTTATTGGTGATGACGATGGTGAAAGTGAGTGGTAGGCCGGCCTGGGGGATCAACCCGGCCAGCAGTTCCTTGTCCACCGGGCTGCTGCCGCCCACTGATTCGGTGTCGCTGATGATGCTGTTGGTGCCGCTCAACGCACCGCTGTCACACAGAGCGTCGTGCACCTCGGCCGCATTGACCACCGCTGTCTCGGGGTGCTCGGCGATAAAGCCGACGACGACGGTGATCTGTTGGCCCGGCGGCAGATCACCAAAGTCGGTCGTCAGGTCGGCCCAGTCGAGCCGGCCCGTTTCCGTGTATACACTGTCGGGCGGGGGCACGGCGTCTACGTAGCCCAGGACGTTAGCGTTGTAAGTGTCGGACAGGGGCAAAGTAATGGCGGTGAACGCCGTATCGTTCCTGATCGAGATAGTAAAGGTGAGATACTCGCCCACGTGAACCACCGGATCAGCACGGCCTAATTGTTTGTCTACGTGGATTTCATCGCCCGCTTGAGCGCGGGCGGACTGACTTGAGAGAGCCAGAGTCAGCGCCGCCAGAGCAACGGTGGCCAGGGCCAGAGTCACAATTAACCTGTTGACTTGCTTGATGTTCATGCTCATCTCCTTGTAGTACGTCCTTTCCTCAAAGATGGCGACGGAGCATCTTTTCCAGTTCTTTCTCAGTATAATTTGCTACCGGACACTTTTCGGGTGAAGCCGGAGCGGGCATCCTGAGCGGAGCGTAGCGAAGTCGAAGCATGTCCTGAGCTTGCCGAAGGGGATGCTCGCGAAGGCGCTCTTCGACTACACTTCGTTCCGCTCAGAGTGCCTTCACTCGCTTGTTTCCAAAAAGTGTCCGGTAGTGAACAGTATAACACAAATCCCCAGAGCAAGCAAGGACTTTGCCAC
>CAYQTW010000461.1:0-2809 GCA_964420485.1 uncultured Anaerolineales bacterium | reverse complement strand
GTGGAGGGAGGATAGGGAGGCGCGCCGATCTCGCCCTCAACCATCATCACCCCGTGGATTTCGTAGGGATTGGCCTGGGTCAATTGTTCGCCGAACAGGGCCAGGCCGAAAAAGCCCAACGTCAGCAACGCACCGACTATCAGCGCCGGATTGCCGAACACGCTGCGCAGTATCCACCGCGACCGGCGCAGAGACGCCGGCTCACTGCCCTCCGCCGCACGCGCGTTTACCGCCACGACCGGCAAGGGACGCAGTTTCCGCTCCTTGCGCCGTGTGCCCGGCAACGAGCGGCGCAGATCGGCCCACCACTCGACCACGCCGTCAACCAACCCCGCCAGTCGCTCTTTCCAACTCTGTTGTTCCTTCCATTCCCTCTCTTGTCCTCCATTCTTCAGACGCGGATCCAGCAGCGGATAGATCAACTCTAGTACCAGGTTGATCAGCAGGAACAGCAGCCCCAGCGTCAGGGTCAAGTCAACTACCAGCGACGTCATCCCCAACTCGATCGCCTCCATCAACGCCAGTCCAACTCCCGGCCACAAGAAAAAATACTCCACCACCGGCAAGCTGGCCAGCGAGAACCGCAGCGACGTTCCCAACGTGGTCAGGATTGGGGTCAGCACATTCCGCAAGGCGTGGCGGTAACGCACTATCCGCCAGGACAATCCCTTTGCCCGCGCCGTCCGAATATAGTCCGCCCCCATCACCTCGGACAATGAGACACAAGTGACCTGTGCAATCTGGGCCAGTGGGCGGGCGGCCAGTACCAGCGCCGGCATTATCAGGTGCGCATCCCATCCAAAACCGGTCGGTGGCAACGCTGGGACGCCCAATCGCCGGTGTGCCTGGAAGTTGATCACCCAAAACAGCATCGCCAGCAGGAAACTGGGGGTGGAGATTCCCATCACAGAGAGCAACAGCACCAATGACCTTCCTCCCTTGCGCCTGGACAACGCCACTGCGATGCCCAGCGGCACCCCCAGCGCCACCGCCGCGCCGAGGGACACCAGCAGCAATCCGGCGCTATGGCAAAAGGTCGTGGCGACCAATTCAAAGGCCGGGAGGTTGTACTTGTGCCAGTAATAGGTCGTCGGGTGATCGGTGACGTAGGTGCCCGTCCGCAGCAGGGCTTCGCCGGCTGCGTTGAGCGGTTCGGCCGGCAGTCCCTCTCGTCCTCGCCCGGCCATAGTCAGGCCGAACAGCGTCATCCAGGCGATGACCAGCAAAGTGAGCAGAGCATTGCCCAGGCGACGCAGGATGACACGCTGGCTGGAACGGCCAGGTCTCTCATTCGTCTGTTTGTTTCTCACTTTCCCATTCTTCGTCCACTCTCGCTGCTTTCTCACAACATGTATACTGTTTGCCCTCCCTTGCGGTTCAAGAATCGCCGGGCGTGGGACAAGAGACACTTGGATTATATCCTATCACAAGGTAGTCTTCTAGCCAAGTCAGAGGCGCATCGCTGTTCCGGCCTTGCCTTCAGGGACGTGCCTGGTATAATTGTGAATTGTATGTGTTTACCACCTCGTGGGTCTGGTGCAACGGATAGGCAGCGGATAAGCGGATAGGTGATTCCCTTTATCCGCTTTCCATCCGCTGCCTCAACCTCCGGTAAACAAATACTGTGAATTGTAAAAGGAGCGCACGTGACGAGTCTGACGCGCCGGGAATTCCTCAAACTGAGCGGGGCCGCACTGGCGGGGGTTGTCCTGCCGCCCTTGCCTCCCCGCGACCAGGCGGCGCGCGCAAACACGCTCATGGGGCGGGTGGCCGAGTGGTCGGCCTGGGTGCGCACGGAACCCGATCATCGCGCCCCCACCGTGCGCCGCCACCGCTGCGATGACATCATCACCTACTTTGAGGAGGTCGAGGCAGAAGGCCGCAACCTGCACAACCCCGTGTGGTTCCGCGTCATCGGAGGCTATATCTACTCCTCCTTTGTCCAGCCGGTCGAGGTGCGCCTCAACACGCCGTTGCAGCACATCCCCCCCGAGGGGTTGTGGGGAGAGATCAGCGTCCCCTACACCGATGCCCGCCACACCCCGTCGCCTGACGCCTACCGCACCTACCGCCTGCGCTACAGTTCGGCCTACCGCATCGTCGAAGCGGTATGGGGCACAGACCACCGGCTGTGGTACCGGCTGTACGATAACCTGTTCCCTGGGCGGCGCCAGTATGCTCCCGCCGAACACGTGCGTCCCCTCTTCCCCGAGAACCTGACACCGCTCTCGCCCCACGTCCGCGACAAGCGCATTGAAATCTCGCTCGCCGACCAACAACTCGTGGCCCTCGAGGGTGACGAGCCGGTGTTCACCACGCGCATTTCTGGCGGTGCAGGGGGAGAACACGCCACCCCGCGTGGACATCACCACGTCGTATTCAAATCCCCTTCGCGCCACATGCGGGGCGACGACTTTGATCTGCCGGGCGTCTCCTTCGACACCTACTTTTGGGGCGGCGTCGCCATCCACGGCACCTACTGGCACAACGACTATGGCCGCCCCCGCAGTCACGGCTGCGTCAATGTGCCTCCCGAGGCAGCCAAGTGGCTCTACCGCTGGACCAGACCCGTCGTGCCCTACGAGAAGGACAACCTGCGTGTGCGCGAGGGCGGCACCCCCGTGATCGTCTACTGAGCAATGTCCGAGGCCCTGCGGCGGCGACTGCGCGCACTGGGAGTGGTAAAGGGCGTGCGCGAACTGGCGACGCTGCCACCCCGTCGCCGTGTCGCCATTAAAGACCTGGTGCCCGGCCACTTTCACACCACCTCTCACGGGCAGTGCTTTGTCGCCGAGGCGACGTACCCGCT
>CAYQTW010000460.1:0-2811 GCA_964420485.1 uncultured Anaerolineales bacterium | reverse complement strand
ACGGGCAATTCGACTCGCAGCCTGGACGTAAAGGCAGCAACACGCTACATACAGGAGAAATGGGGCAAGATCGGATAACTCCCAAAGGGAAGGTCACATTACCCGCTGTCAAAACCGCAGACACACCTATGGAGAAATTATGACCAAACCTACTCAGGTTCTTATCGTAGATGATTTAGAGGACTGGCGCAAGACCCTATCGGGACTCCTGACCGGAGAGGGCTACGAGGTGCATTCGGTAGCCAGTAGGGTTGAGGCCCTGAACGAATTGAACGCCAAGCGTTTTAACGTAGCAGTTCTGGATGTGCGTCTGGACGAATCTGACGAGGATAACCAAGAGGGTCTCACCCTCATGCATGAAATTAGAAAGAAGCACCCTTCCGTCGCTACGATTATCCTGACCGGCTATGCGAACGTAGAAATGGTGCGAGAAGCCCTTGAACCTAAAGAGGAGCAAGATGCACCTGCCTTCGGCTTTTTACAAAAGACCGAGATGAAACAGTTATCAGAATACGTAAGACGCGCATCACTGAAACAGCAACTACCTACCTTCGAACCCAGCCAAGAATGCGAGGTCTCCATTTCGCTGGAACCAGGACAGCAACTTCGCGTGCAAGGACGGGGAGACATCCGTTTCACCTACATCTCCACCAATCCACTCAACCTTGATCGCGCGCGTTTTATGCGCCTGGGAAGCGAACGAATGAAGGACACAACAGGTTACCGCTTTCGGATCAAAGAAGCGGGGCAGGAACTATACCGCCTGCTGTTTGAGCAACACCCTCCGGTACTCAGCGGGTATCATCGCGCACTGGGGCGAGTCACAAAGAAACAATATTTGCACCTCGTGCTTGAATCCACTCGGGATCTGGCGGGGTTGCCGCTAGAGTTCCTGTTCTCCAGAGAGTCTAGCGATTACCTTACGTTGCTCCACCCATTGACTCGCCAAATTCGAGGAGTGGTGACGCGACGCGAATCTGTCTCTCCTGAGATGATCCGCCGTCTAGTTAGTTCTGGAGAGAAACTGCGCATTTTGCTACTCGCATCCAACACAAACCCACTCACTGACCTGATTGACAAAATTGGAGAACAGTTGGCGAATTTACTGTCGCCGGAGAGTTGGCTAGAGTTGACTTACATCAAAACAGAAGCGGCTACGTACAGCGCAGTGCAAGAAATGCTCCGTGGGTGTGAGCACCACATTGTGCATTATATTGGCCACGGAGGCTTTCGTGAAGGTTCCCCAGAACAGAGTAGCCTGTTCTTCTGGGAAGGGAACAACCGGTCGAGGATTATGAAACCGATGAACGGGAATCAGTTAAGATTCCTATTGCAAGATTCTAACACTCGTTTGTTCCACCTGACGTGCTGCGAGGGCACTCGCGCTGGTGGCCTGGTTGATCTGCTGGACGACGACTACCTGGGTATTGCAGACGGAATCATCCAGTCAGGAGTGCCTTCTGTTTTGGGCTACAGGTGGCCGGTGTCCGCAATGAGCGCCCAAAAAATGGCGATGGCGTTCTATCGTTCCATACTCCGGCACGGCAGCCCTGAACTCGCGCTACTGGATGCCCGGCAAGAGTTGGCGGGGCACAACAAAGATGATCTTACCTGGGCTTCTCCTATCTTGATTGTCCAAAGATAAATGGTTACCTCACTGCGAGGCGCTCTTCATTTCAGAGGTGATTCAATTATGACCCAAGACACCATCGCCCTCCTCACCGCCTTCATCTACGTCTTCGCCATGATCGGTGTCGCCGAGGGACTGCGCAAGTGGCGCGGCTACTCGGTCGAGTTCACGCGCAAGTTCATCCACATTGCCGTCGGCATGTGGGCCTACGGCGCGGTGCTCATGTTCGAGAGCCGCACCTTTGCCATCATCCCGCCGCTGGCGTTCGTCGCCATCAACGCTCTCTCCTACTGGAAAGGCACGTTCAAGGCCATGGAGACGGGGGAAAAGGGACAGTTGGGCACCATCTACTTCCCCATCTCGTTCGCGGCGCTGATCTGGCTGCTGTGGGGCCGGCCGGCCCTGCTGGTGGCGAGCCTGATGCCGATGACCTGGGGGGACGCGCTGGCCGCTGTGGTGGGACGGCGTTGGGGGAAGCGACGTTATACCGTCGCCGGGAGCACCCGCTCGCTGGAGGGGTCGGTGGTGATGTTTTTCGTCAGTTGGGCGGCGACACTCGTGCCGCTCCTGCTCCTGCCCGCGCAGCCCATCGCCCCGCTCGTCGCAGTGGTGGCCGCGGCCGTGACCGCACTCGCCGCGACGGTGATCGAGGCGGTCTCACCCTGGGGGATTGATAACCTGACCGTGCCCGCGGTCTCGGCGCTCGTACTGGTGCTGCTGTTGCCCTGAACGAAATAACGCGTAACGGCAGAGTGAGATCGCGTTTCACGCCTCACTCTTCCACAATCACGAACTGGGCAACGCCTTGCAGCCGCTCCTCGATGAAAACGCGCATTTCGTAATTGCCCGGCTCGTACCCCTCCGGCGGCTTGTAGTAGAAATAGGTCTGGCCTTCTTTTCCCCATTCCCACAGTTGCGTGCTCCCGTCCAGGAATTCCCCCTCGCGGTAGAGGGCCAGCGTCCAGGCCACCCCGTCGGCTAACCCCTCGTAGGAGACGAACAGGTAGACGCGGTGGTCGCCTGGTGGGAACTCGGCGCCCGGCTCTACGGGTTCACCATTGTCGTCCAGATCAGCGGCCAGGGTGATAAAAGTGATGAGCGCATCCTCCCCGGCCGGCACAGCCGACGGGAGGGGACTCAGCGCCGGTTCGGGCAGCGGAATGGCCGGCGTGGGCGTGGGA
>CAYQTW010000459.1:0-2816 GCA_964420485.1 uncultured Anaerolineales bacterium | reverse complement strand
GGCGGCCTGGCGTTTCTCAACGGCAATCTCACACTGGAAGGCAATACCATCCTTTCCAATACCGCTACCGGCCTGGAGGGCGGCGGACTGTGGCTAAAAGGCACAGCGTTCACCCTCACCAACAACATCGTCGCCGCTAACCGGGCGTCATGGGAAGGGGATGGCATCTGGCTGGGCGGGACGATGTCTGGTGAACCGCCGCAGGCCCGCCTGATCCACAATACTCTGGCCGACAACGACGGGGATGGGCTGGCCGCCGGGGACGACATCACGGTTGCGCTGACCAATACCATCGCCGCCGGCAACACCACCGCCTTTCGCCTGGTCGGCTCCACGGCCTGCACCCTCACGGCAGACACGACCCTGTTCTGGGACAACCCCACCAGTGTCACCGGCACCAACCCCATCGTCAACGACCCGGCCTTTGTGGATGCCGCCGGCCTGGATTATCACATCCTCGCCGCCAGCGCCGCCCGTGACGCCGGGGTCGAGGCTGGCGTGGATGACGATATAGACGGCCACCGCCGCCCCTTTGGTGAGTTTCCCGACATCGGCGCCGACGAGTGGCTGCCCGACTATGTCGTCCTCCTGACCCCCGACCGCACCGGCTGGGCTCTGGCCGGGCAACCGATCACCTACAGCCACCGCCTGACCAATACCGGCCGTCTGACCGATTCTTACACCCTGGCGGCGGGTATCAGTGCTCCCGGCTGGGCTGTCGAGGTTGCGCCCCAGGCCATGGGGCCGCTCTCGCCCGGCGTGGGGGCCGATATGGTCGTCACCGTCAGTGTGCCCCTCACCGCTTCATACGAAGCGTCCGCCGTGGCCCTCGTCACCGCCACGTCCCAGGCCGAGCCGTCCGTCCATGCCGTCATTACCGACACCACCTGGGTGGATTGCACGCCGGTGACAACTGTCAGCATAGACTATGCGCCCTTGCAGCCTCAAGTAAGCCAGCCCGTGTGGTTCACGGCCACGGCGAACCTGAACGCCGAATCTGTGACCTTTACCTGGGAGTTCGGGGATGGAGCACTGACCACCGGGCAGTACGCGACCCACGTCTACACTGCCACCGGCAAGTATACCGTGTGCCTGACGGGCCAGAACGCCTGCGGAAGAGAGGTTATCAGCCGCACCCTCTCAGTTGCCGGTCCGGGAGGCGGGCATTATGTTTACCTGCCGCTCGTCGTGCGCAACTGGTAAACGAGTAGGGGCAAGGTGGCCTTGCCCCTACTTGCGAATCGTGTGTAGGAGGTGAGAGATGAAAGCGTGGTACATACGGTTGGCTCTGTTCGGTCTCCTGATTGCTCTGGCCGCTTGCGGCGGCCCCCGCTCGATTCGCCTGCCTCAAGGGGCCGAGGCTTACCAACTGGTGTTTGCACCAGATGGGACCGGGCTGCTCGTCCTCTACCACGTGGACAGTTATACCGACGCCATCGAATACCGGGAGATGCCGGGCGGTCGGAAAAAGTGGCAGGTGGAAAACCTGCGGGGCGATCTGAGCGCCGCCTTTGCCCCTGATGGAAATGAGGTGGCGGTCTACAGCGAGAATCGCCTGTTGTTCTACGACGCCAGCGACGGCGAACCGGGTGGAGAGATTGACCTGGAGGCGCAACTGGCACTCGATTATGGATACCCACTCTATGGTGTCTTTCACATCCGCTACCTGCCCGATGGTACACTGGCCCTCGTGACCCACCACCGGGATTGTTTCTTCCTGGAAACCTGGGGCCGCGATGGAACACTGACGGGGAAGCCTGTGCCTTTGAGTTGTTCCGGCAACCCAGAATGGTGGCGCCCTTTCACCAGCGATGGGGGCCGGGTGGCCTACGCAAAACACGATACCCTGGGCATAGTGGACGTGACCACCGGCGAGCGCCGAGAATGGGCGATGGGAGACCATCTGCCCGCATACAAGTATATCTCCACTTTGGCTTTCTCCCCCGACGGGGACGAGGTGGCCGTGGGGTTGAGCGACACGAGTTTCCTGTACACCGATCCAGACCCGCGTATCCGGGAGGCGATGATGCTCCGCTTCGACGCCCGCACGGGGGAAGTGCTGTCCCGCCACAACGCGCCGGATGATACACCAGTGGGCGAAGCCTTGGTCTCCCTGGCCTACAGCCCCGACGGGCGCTTCCTGGCGGCGACAACGCTCGAAGCCAACGGGCTGTTCCTCTACGACCTGTCCAGCGCGGGTAAAGAGCCGGAGGTTCTCTGCCAGGGTAAAGAGTGCTGCCGCCGCTCCCCTGTCTTTGCCCCTGATGGGGAGACGTTGGCAACCGTGTGCGAGCGGCGGGTAGCGTTGTGGGAGATGAAACCGCGATTTATCGGAGGTTCAGGGTGTTTCACAAGTCCGAGAGCAACCCTCAGACAGGCGACCCGTTAGCGATTTTGGCAGCAGTCGGAGCGACTTGGGTCGCCATTCGGTAAGAAAATGAACTGCGCAGCCGAAAATCAGCCCGAAAAGAGCCTGGGTTGGCCTCGCAAAAAGGCTTTTACTCGCACCGGGCGCTCTGAGAACGCCAAAAATCTGCGTCTACGAGTAGTCGGTGGACTTGTGAAACAGCCTGTCGCGCACAAGGTGAGGCGGTATCATCTCAATATTCTGGGGCACTTTTAACGTAGCCGCGCTTTCCATAGCGCGTTATGCCCGCGAGGTATGGAAACCTCGGCTACATTGCCCCACTTTATTGAGCAGATACGTGAGGCGCGACATCCTGTGAGACCGGGGAAACGATGAAACGAATATCCGCAGTTACTACTCAGCCTGGCGACTAGAAGTCGCGTCAACGTTTGCAAAACCCGCCTTCGCG
>CAYQTW010000458.1:0-2823 GCA_964420485.1 uncultured Anaerolineales bacterium | reverse complement strand
AGGTATGGAAACCTCGGCTACATTGCCCCACTTTGTTGAGAAGATACCTATCTTGTCTTTCAACCAACCCCCTACAGATTACCACAAAATCAGTTATTGGACAAATGAAGAAACACAGATTTGACAAGTCACATTTCTCTTAGTAGAATGCAAAAAGCAACAGGGCTTGTTAAACTCGGGGTGAACAATTACCCTCCGGTGCCGGTTCTAAAGATTGTCACAGCCGAAATGTGCTATTTGTCACTGGCGCATCCGATGTTAAGCGGCTATACTGATGCCAGGTGTGCAAGGAGCACCTTCCTGCAAGAACATTAACAGATTCTCGCGTTCCACGTTGAGTCGGGCAACTATAACACAATTTGAATGGAGGAACAAAATATGACAGAAGAACTGAACCCCTTTGCCATCGCACAGCAGCAGTTGGATCAAGCGGCAGAGATTATAAGCCTGGATCCGGCGATGCACGAACTGTTGCGCTGGCCGATGCGCGAACTGCGCGTCACGCTCCCAGTACAGATGGATGACGGTACCACCAAGATTTTCCACGGCTTTCGCGTTCAATACAACGGCGCCCGTGGGCCGACGAAGGGAGGCATTCGCTACCATCCCAGTGAAACCATTGACACGGTCCGCGCCCTGGCTGCCTGGATGACCTGGAAGTGCGCTGTGGCCGACATCCCGTTGGGCGGTGGGAAGGGCGGCATCATCTGCAATCCCAAAGAGATGTCGAAGCGGGAATTGGAGCGATTGAGCCGTGCCTACATCCGCCAGGTCGGCTGCATCCTGGGTGATGACATAGACGTCCCCGCGCCGGACGTCGCCACCAATGCCCAGATCATGTCCTGGATGCTGGACGAGTACGAAACGATTGTAGGGCATCACGCCCCTGGGGTGATCACTGGCAAGCCCCTGGCTTTGGGCGGGTCGGCGGGCAGAGGCCCTGCAACAGGTATCGGAGTCGTCGTGACCATCCGCGAGGCCCTCAAATGCCTGGGCATTGATTCCAAAACGACGACCGCCTCGATCCAGGGGTTCGGCAACGTGGCTCAGTCTGCTGCCATCAACTATATCGAAATGCTGGGTGGCAAGGTGATGTGTGTCTGCTGCTGGGACCACAAGGACCGCACCGCTTATACTTATGCCAAAGAGGGCGGAATAGACCCTCACTTCCTCCAGACCATCTCCGACACGTACGGAACTATTGACAAGGAAGCGGCGATTGAGGCCGGGTACGAGGTGAGGAATGGCGATGACTGGCTGTCGTGGGAAGCGGACGTCCTCATCCCAGCCGCTATTGAGAACGTCATCACTGGCCAGACTGTTGAGCGGATTGCCCCTACCATCAAGATCCTGGCCGAGGCGGCGAACGGCCCCACCACCCCGGAGGCAGACAAAATGCTCGACGAGCGCGGCGTATACGTGATCCCCGACTTTTTGTGCAATTCCGGTGGCGTGACCGTCTCCTACTTTGAGCAAGTGCAGAACGCCTACGGCTATTACTGGGACGAGGAGACCGTCCACGAGCGGCTCGACAAAAAGATGACCGCTGCATTCCGCGCCGTGCACGAGATGGCGCAAAAGTACGGAGTCAACAACCGCGTGGGCGCCTACATCGTGGCCATAGACCGCGTGGCCGAGGCCTGCAAACTGCGTGGTTGGGTGTAAACCTGCTCGAGTGATAAGCGATTCTCTCTGACCGCCGCTCCCATAGCGGCGGTCTTTTTCGTTGACGGCCTTACGAGGATGCCTACCTGCGCATCCAGAACCAGGCGCGGCAGGAGCGTTGCACCAAACGGGAGGTGTCCGAGGTCATCCTACGCCATGCGCGGGATTGATTTGATGCTTGAATACGCAAGATGTGCGTGCGGATTCTTGACAGATGTAGCCAATGCCGCTATACTCCTGGCGTATCCAAGGAAGGGAGATAAGAAATGCAAATTGTGACTGACAGTGGAGTAGACATATCCGCGGAGCAATTGGCCAAACTGGGCATGGACATCCACTTCGTTCCCCTCGTCGTCACCCTCGATGGCGAATCTTATCGCGAAGACGTGGACATCCAGCCGGCCGAGTTTTACCGCTTGCTGGCAGAGACCGACAGCCTGCCCACCACGTCGCAGCCCTCGGCGGGAGACTTTGCCGAGGTGTACCGGCGTCTGGCGACCACCGACCCCGACATTCTGTCCATTCACATGTCATCGGGCCTGAGCGGCACGGTCAATTCGGCCAGAGCCGGCGCCAAACTGGTGCCGGAGGCGAATGTCACCGTCGTTGATACCAAGACGCTCGCGGCTGCGCCAGGGTGGCAGATAGAAGCGGCCGTCCGGGCTCTAAAGGCTGGCTGGTCGAGGGAGCAAGTCCTGGCCCTGATGGAGCGCGTCGGCGCTGCCACCGACAGCATTTTCACCCTACAAGATCTAAAGTACCTGATCCACGGCGGGCGTATCAGCCACATGAAAGGGCTGATCGCTTCGCTGTTGAACATCAAACCCATGATCGGAGTGGAGAAAGAGGGTGGAACTTATGTGCAACTCGGCCAGACGCGCTCGTTCAAGGGAGCGGTCAAGGGGCTGGTCAAAATCATGGCCGCACAGCACGCGCCCGGCAGTGGACTGCGGGTGCAAGTGCTCCACTCGTATAACCCCGAGGGAGCAGCCGAACTGCGCGAGCAGATAGACCAACGCTTTGATTGCACCTGGATGCCGGGTGGTCTTTTGTCTCTCGTGCTGGGCGCTCACACCGGCCCCAGCATGGTGGGCGTGGCCTACGCATCCCTGGCAGATTATCCCGACCTGCCGTAAGGCCCAGGTCATAGCCTGTCAT
>CAYQTW010000457.1:0-2832 GCA_964420485.1 uncultured Anaerolineales bacterium | reverse complement strand
CTTGTGGGCAAGAGCAAGTCCTGCCCCTACCCCAGGATATTGAGAAGATACCTTGGACATATTGAGTTTGAGTTGGGCCCGTGCCACCAATTCGGGGCGGACGACGACGAGCGCCAGTGTCAAGTCGGGTCGGCGTAACACGTCAAACGCTTTCAGCCAGCCTGCCCCTCGTTCTATCTCTAGCGGCCCCAGTTCGTCCACCACGAGCAGGTGGCAGGGCCAGGCGCGGGCCAACACGACGTTTCCCCAGGCCAGCGTTTCGGGATCGAAGCGGAAGCGGCCCTGGATCACGGCCGGGCTCGCGTCAGGAGCCTGCCCTGAGCCTGTCGAAGGGCCGACGGTCAGCCGGCGCACGTCGCCGCTGCGCACGTCGAGCACGTCTAGCGTGTCGTCGGGACGGCTCAAGGTGAGCAAGCCGCCACAGGTGTATCCCCTGGCCCGCGCCAGGGCGACGGTCTCACGGCAGACAGTGCTTTTGCCCGCGCCACGCTCGCCGCTCAGGATGACGATGCACACCGTCATCTCAATCCTCGTATTCCGGGATCGGCCCAAAGGCGGCCTCAATCTCCTCCGGTTCGAAAACCTCCAGCATACACTGCCACCAAGTCAGCCCGCCGGTATTTTGGAACTCCCACCAGCGGATATCCGACCAGGAGTAGCGCCAGCGCCACAGGGCCGGTACCCGCTCCCAGCCGTAATCGCCGGCGAGAGTGGTAAGGTCCACATAGTAGCCGGCCGGGATGCGCACTTTGGGTGCGCCGCCCTCCACCATAGCGGGGCCACCCTCATGGCGGGCGTTCAGATCCCACACCGCTTCGCGTAGAGGCTCGCCCATACTGCCATCTTGTTCGGCGGCGCGGATAAAGACGCGCCAGTAGGTGACGTTGCCCACGTCCTCCCGTATCAGTTCGACCCGTGGTTTGTCGTCCTCGTAGGGCTCCTGGTCCAGACCGATGGCCCGGCCACAGACGTGCCAACTCATGCGCGAGTGTCCCGATGGGGGGGTGTAGGTCATCGGCACCTGCACACTGCCCAGATGGGCCAGGTAATCCCACCCGGCCTCCTCGATCACGCGCTGGCGCAGGGCGTTGAAACTCTCGTTCACCCGGTCGGACAGAAACATCTCCTCGTCGCCGCCGGCGTTGGGGAGTGGGAACAGGCTGTAGGGCGGGCCACTGACCGGGGTCGGCTGCACCAGTTCCACGTAGAACGGCGGCCCCTTTGTCGGCTCGGCGGCTTGGGTCCAGGCCACGACGCGGGGTGAAAGCGCCAGGCTGGTCCACGCCAAGTCGTCCAGCGGCCCGTCAATGCTGTAGACCTCCTGGAACAGTGCCCATCCGGTCATGCTGGCCGCGACGACGTAACTGTGCTCACCCCGCTCGTAGGCATAAACGAGGCTCTGCCCGTCGGGGGCCCAGGCCGGGGAGTGGCCGCCACTAAAGAGTTCAGTTTGCGTCTGATCGGCTGCCATTGTTTCCCAATCAAAGGTTGTGACCTGGATGGAGGGATTGCCACGAGGCCCGCTGACGTAGGCTAATTGTGTGCCGTCGGGAGACCAGGCGGGACTATGCTCATCCAGGTCGGGGCTTTGGGTGATGTTGGTGTTTTTTTCCTCGTCGAGGAGGTAGAGGTAAATGTCCTTGTTGCCGTCACGGAAGGAACTGAAGGCGATGGCGCGGCTGTCGGGCGACCATGCCGGCTCATAGTCGGGTGCGCGGTCGGTGGTGATGCGCCGCAGTTGCTCTTCGGTGGTGCTCATCACATAGATGTCAAGGTTGCCACGGCGATAGGATTCAAAGGCGATCCAGCGACCGTCGGGCGACCAACTGGGGTTGGCGTCGAAACCGGGGTCGCGGGTCAGGCGGATCGGCCGGCCGCTGACCAGGTCCAGCAGGTAGATGTCCCAATTGTCGGCGCGGTTCGAGGCAAAGGCGATGTGGTTGCCATTGGGCGACCAGGCCGGGTCGCGATCCTCGGCCAGATCGTAGGTCAGCCTCACCAGTTGCCGGTCGGTTTGATTGAAGGCGTAGACGTCGGTGTTGCCGTTGCGCCGCAGGGTGAAGGCGATAGCTCCGCCGCTGCCGAAGGGGGTGGGGGAAATGGTTGGTGGGTTAGTGGGTTGGTTGGTTGGGATGACCGGTAGCGATAATGGTGATGCGACGATAAGTGGCCGCGTGGTCGCCTGGTACAGCGCCCAGGTCAGCAGCGTCAGGACGATCACGTTGCCCAGGATCAGCAGGACGAGCAAGCGCACACCGCGCGGCCGCAGCGTGAGAGGCTGCCCGACCTCGTCCGGCCGGAACAACCAGGCGAGCGCGAAGGCGACGCGGCCCCGCTCTCTGGCCGTCTCCGTTTGGGGTTCGTGAGATTCTGCTGGCTGTTCCTTGTCGGTCATCGTAAGGCAAGTATACGTTCCTTGACCACCGTGTCAAGCCCGCCACCCGGAGAAAAGGCGGCAATTTCCGGCCAAAACCGGCTAAAGCCTGGACTCCGGAACGCCTCTCCGACAAACTGCGCCTCGGCGTGATGGTGCGTCATCACCAGCACCAAATCGGCTTGGGCCATTATCTCACGAGTGACGTTGCGCGAGCGATGGACGTTCAGGGCAATCCCGCGCCGGGCCATCTCCTCAATGGCATACGCGCTCGCCGGTTGCCCGTCGGCTGCCCAGACGCCGGCCGATCCCACTTGTCAATCGTATCGCGCCCAATGTCATCAAGAGGTGAGAGCCAGACCTGCCAGGTTTTATGAGGCACTTTCGAACGAAAATACACTGTTAATGTATCATCTCAATATTCTGGGGCACTTTTAACGTAGCCGCGCTTTCCATAG
>CAYQTW010000456.1:0-2833 GCA_964420485.1 uncultured Anaerolineales bacterium | reverse complement strand
AGCGTGGACCGGCTCTTCCGGCTGGGAGGTACGCAGGCTATCGGGGCGCTGGCCTACGGCACCGTGACCGTGCCCCGCGTGGACAAGATCGTGGGAGCCGGGGGACTATTCACCACGCTGGCCAAACGACAGGTCTACGGCCAGGTGGGGCTGGATGGGCTGTACGGGCCGACAGAGACGATCGTCGTGGCCGACGACACGGCCAACCCGGCCTGGGTGGCTGCCGACCTGCTGGCCCAGGCGGAGCACGACGTGTTGGCCACCGCCATCCTGCTCACGCCCTCCCGCCCGCTGGCCGAGGCGGTACAGGCCGAGATCGCCCGGCAGGTGGTAGGGGCAGAGGCTAGCCCTTGCCCCTACAGCCGGGCCGATGTCATCGCGGCGTCGCTGGCCGGACAAGGCGGCATCGTCCTCACCCCCGACCTGGAAACCGCCGTCCGCCTGGCCGACGAGTTCGCGCCGGAGCACCTGTGCCTCTCCGTCCGGGAGCCGGAAGTGTGGGCCGAACGCATCCACAACGCGGGCGGGCTTTTCCTGGGCGAAACGTCGTTCGAGGTGTTGGGCGACTATGTGTCCGGACCAAGCCACGTGATGCCCACCGGCGGCACAGCGAGATGGGCCTCACCGGTGAACGTGCTCGATTTCGTCAAGATCACCAGCATCATCGCGTTGGATGCGGAGACGGCGGTCAGTCTCAGCCCGGTGGCCGCTCGCCTGGCTCGCGCCGAATCGCTCACCGCCCACGCTGCTGCGGCGGAACAGAGGGTCAACGGATAGAACGGATGAAGCAGAAAAGTTGTCATGACCCTTGGCTCACCACCAAGGACGAAAATGCGTATCGGACTCCCGAACTTGTTCGGGGCCACCGCAACAAGTTGCGGACTCCGAACCACCGCGGAGGGCTATTTTCGAAAAAGATAAACAAAGCGATCACCTCGGAGGTAAAATAATGCTATCCGTTCCATTCGTTCCATCCGTTGACCTGATCCGTCCCAACGTCGCCACGATGGAGCCCTACACCCCCATCTTTCCCCTCGACGTCCTCGCCGCTCGTCTGGGACGCACTCCCGACGACATCATCAAACTGGACGCCAACGAGAATCCCTACGGTACCCCGCCACAGGTGCGAGAGGCCCTGGCCAACCTGCGCTACATACACATCTACCCCGACCCGGAGAGCCGCGCCCTGCGGGAGGCCCTGGCCGACTTTACCGGCCTCCCCGCCGGCCTTCTGATGGCCGGAGCCGGCGCCGACGAACTGATTGACCTGACGATGCGCCTCTTCCTCCAACCCGGCGATGCCATCATCAACTGCCCACCCACCTTTGGGATGTACTCGTTCGACGCGGCGATCTCTGGCGCTGAGACTATCTCAGTTCCACGCCGCGCCGATTTTTCTCTAGATTTGCATGCCATTGAGGAAACAGTTTCGCGGCACAACCCCAAACTGGTTTTTATCGCCTCTCCAAACAACCCGGACGGCAGTTTGCTGACCGACGCCGACTTGGAGCGGCTGCTGGCCCTGCCCCTCGTCGTCGTCCTCGACGAGGCCTACATCGAGTTTGCTGGGATGGAACGCAGCCGCATCTGCCAAGTTCCTCACCGTGACAACCTCATCGTCCTGCGCACCTTTAGCAAGTGGGCCGGGCTGGCCGGGCTGCGCGTCGGCTACGGGGCCTTCCCCGCTGCGCTGATGGGCCACCTGTGGAAGATCAAGCAGCCCTACAACATCTCTGTCGCCGCCGCCACCACCGCCATCGCTGCACTGGAGGATCGGCCCTGGTTGGAGCAAAAGGCCGCCCTCATCGTGAAGGAACGAGAGCGGCTCGTGCGGCTGCTGAGTGACATCCCCTACCTGCGCCCCTACCCCTCCCAATCCAACTTTGTGCTCTGCCAGGTGGTGGAGCGCGATGCCCGGCAACTCAAACTGGCCCTGGAACAGGAGGGCATCCTGATACGTCACTTTGACAAGCCAGGACTGCGCGACCACGTCCGCATCAGCGTGGGCCGGCCGGAACAGACCAACGCGCTCATCGCCGCATTGAAGGAGTTGTGAATATGCGCACTGCGACAGTTCATCGTCAGACCCACGAGACAGACGTCCGGGTCACCCTCAATCTTGACGGCACAGGCCGTTACGAGATAGACACCGGCATCGGCTTCCTCGACCACATGCTGGCCCACGTCGCCGTCCACGGCCTGTTCGACCTGACGATGCAGGCGAGCGGCGACCTGCGTGTGGACCCCCATCACACTGTAGAAGATGTGGCCCTGGCCCTGGGCGCAGCCTTCGACCGGGCCCTGGGCGACCGGGCCGGCATCGTCCGCATCGGCTCGGCCTACGTGCCGATGGACGAGTCGCTGGCCCACGTCGCGCTGGACCTCTCCGGCCGCCCCTACGGTGTGACCGAGATGGCCTGGGCCGGGCCGTCCGTCGGCATCTTGCCGGTGACGCTGATCCCGCACTTTTTCGAGTCGTTCGCCGTCACCGCTCGCGCCAACGTCCACGCCCGCGTCCTCTACGGGCGGGACGACCATCACAAGGCCGAGGCGCTGTTCAAGGCATTGGCCCGCGCCCTGGACGGTGCCACCCGCCTTGACCCACGCCGAGGCGAAGCAATCCCATCAACCAAGGGCACACTATGAGTAAAATATCTGATCCGATAATGTCCTGGAATCCGTGTTCTTATGATCGCGTGATCGCGCTGGTTGATTACGGAGCGGGGAACGTGCGCTCGGTGCACAAGGCACTGGAGGCCGTTGGCGCCGAGGTGCATCTGGCCCGCGCCCTGGACGGTGCCACCCGCCTTGACCCACGCCGAGGCGAAGCAAT
>CAYQTW010000455.1:0-2853 GCA_964420485.1 uncultured Anaerolineales bacterium | reverse complement strand
GTATCATCTCGGCCGACACGGCGCTCAACCTGCCCGACTTTCGCGCCGGCGAGCGCACATTCCAACTGCTGACCCAGGTGGCCGGGCGGGCCGGGCGCGGGCTCCTGGGCGGGCAGGTCATTCTCCAGACCTACAACCCCGACCATTACGCCGTCGTCGCCGCCGCTGCCTACGACTATGCCGGGTTCGCCGCCCGCGAACTGGCCTTCCGCCGCGAACACGGCTACCCGCCCTACCGCCGGCTGGCGAAACTGGTCTACGAGGAGAGTAGTTCCTCCCGTGCCCAGGCCCAGGCCGAAACGCTGGCCGAGACCCTGCGCGAAACGTTGGCCCGGCGTGACCTCCCCGTGACCGACCTGATCGGCCCCGTCCCACCTTTCTTCGCCCGCCTGCGCGACCGTTACCGCTGGCAGATCCTCCTGCGCCACTCTGACCCCGCCGAGTTCCTCCGCGCCGTGCGGATCCCGCCCGGCTGGCGGGTGGACGTGGACCCGGTGAGCGTGCTATAGCAACGTCCACTTGACCTCGTTGCATTTTTGGTGTAAGATATTCCCGTGACACAGGATTATCGCGCATCAGAAATGCATACCGTGCGGCCCAGTGTGGGCAGCATCGAAGGGCACATCCTTTCCACCCTCGCCCTGGAAGATGTCGCCATTCTGGACGTGGCGCAGCATCGGGACATCTTCCCTGACCTGGACGACACTGCCTGGCGGCACGCTATCGAACGATTGGCCGTCAAGGGGTGGCTGGAGCCCATCCGGCGCGGCCGCTACCTGGTCGTGCCCCGCGCCGGAGTGATGGGTTGGGAAGAGCACCCTTTTCTCGTCGCCGCTGCTATCGCCACCCACGACTACTACGTCTCCTTCTGGAGCGCACTGGCCCACTACGGCCTGACTGAGCAACGACCCCGCGTGGTCTATGTCGCCCAATCGCAGGGACGCAGTGTTGAGCACAGATTCAAACATTGGCGCTACTGCGTCGTGCGACTGTCTCCCAAACGCTTCTTTGGCCGGCGCGAAGAAATGATTCGCAACCACCTGGTCTGGCTGGGCGAGCCGGAAAAGGCGCTCCTGGATTCGCTCTACCGGGAACGATATGGCGGCGGCATCATCGAAATCGTAAAGGCTCTCGCCCGCGCTGCGGAGCGCATAGACACTACCCGACTGACCGACTATGCGGTGCGGATGGATAGCGCCGCTCTTTGTCGTCGTCTGGGATACCTGATGGAGATGGTCGGCCTGCCGGACGCGGAGCGGCTGCAACCCCATCTGGGCCGCACGCCCCAGGTCTACCTCTCGCGGCTGCTCCCCAAACAGCCGACCTTTTTCGATAAACGCTGGCGGCTATACGTCAACGTCACTCAGGAGGATTTACTCTCGTGGCGCGAGACTTGGTGAGGCTCAGTTACGCCCGGTTAGTGCAACTAGCCGCCGAGCGCGGCATGCCGGTAGATTACCTGGAACGTGACTACGTCCTGACCATCGTCCTGCGCCAGATCGCACGCCTGCCAGAACTGGGCGATCAACTGGTGTTCAAAGGCGGACTGGCATTACACCACATCTACGGTAGCCACCGTATGTCGGTGGATATGGACTTTACTGCCGAGCGCCGCCTTGACCCCGATTTACTGTGCGATACGGTCAAAGCCATCCGCGCCTTCCGCATACGTATGCCTCAGCCCATCGGCCCGACTCGGCACTCTCTCACCCTGACATCGGTGGCCTATGTCGGCCCCAGGGGAGTGGAAAGCCACTTTGATATCGAAATCAGTTACCGCGAAACGGTCATCCTGCCGCCCCGCACAGTGCCTTTTGTCAGCCCATTCTGCGCCCCGTTTGACGTGCGGGTAATGCAGATTGAGGAAATTGTGGCCGAAAAGATGAGAGCCTTGTATCAACGGGCCAAACCTGGTGACCTGTACGATCTGTTCTTCATCCTCGACAGTCCTACCTTGAACTGTGACCTGGAACAGACCAGCCGGCTCTTGCCGACCAAGTTCGCCCTCGTCGCTGGCAAGTGGCGGCGGGCCCGCTTCTTCAAGCGGCTGGAGGAGCGCGCGGCCCAGATCGAGCCGCTGTGGGAATCGGCTTTGGCCGACGTGATACTCGGCGAACTTGCTCCCTTCGACAAGACTATCGCAGCCGTTCAACGTCGTCTGTGTCGTCTGCCCAGATAGCCCGGGTAGATGTGGACCCGGCGGGTGTGCTATAGACATATTACGTATCATCTCAATATTCTGGGGCACTTTTAACGTAGCCGCGCTTTCCATAGCGCGTTATGCCCGCGAGGTATGGAAACCTCGGCTACATTGCCCCACTTTATTGAG
The DNA here is from genome assembly GCA_964420485.1 of uncultured Anaerolineales bacterium. Lineage (GTDB taxonomy): Bacteria > Chloroflexota > Anaerolineae > B4-G1 > B4-G1 > CAYQTW01. The sequence goes on along the minus strand of CAYQTW010000455.1, from coordinate 524 downwards.
CAGATACCATATTACCTGCGTTCTGCCCACAAACGAAACGCCCCGATTCGGCGACTTTTGCCTGTGCTTCCTCAATTCTGGTCAAAGAGGATTGACAAACCCAATCTTTTGACTATAATCGCAGTCAGAATGAACCTCAGACGTCCATTTGATCCCATCTATGCTCCCACAGTGAAAGAGCACTTGAACTGCTCTCTCAATCTCCAGCGCATTTCGCGGCTGACCAGGAAACAGATCCGTGAGGGTCGTCCGGCGAGTTTGGGTTCACCAGGCGGCCATTTTCAGGTCCCGGGAAGGTGGCCTGAACGCTTACAAATAATCATCCCGGTGTCATTCTGAGCGGAACGCAGTGAAGCGAAGAATCTCACGCTACAGTGCCCAAACCGCTGTCCAAGGCGAGATTCTTCGCCTCCGCGGAGTTTATCCTGAACGAAATGAAGGACTCCGGCTCAGAATGACAGGCTGTGATCTGGTTGACCGACAAATTTAACATTCGGTTGTAGTAACGACTCTAGTCGTTCGTT
>CAYQTW010000454.1:0-2866 GCA_964420485.1 uncultured Anaerolineales bacterium | reverse complement strand
GAAAATAGGACGCAGATGAACGCAGAAAACGCAGACTTTGTTAATTTCCAGGGCAGATTCCAAAGGAGCAAAATGACTGATCTGAATTTGATGCGCGAGTTGGCGATTGAGGGCCAGACCAAGATATTGCTGCTCGTGCTGGATGGGTTGGGAGGGTTGCCGCAGACACCCGCTGGTCTCACCGAACTGGAAGCGGCCCGCACTCCCAACCTCGATGCGCTGGCCGCACGTTCCATCTGTGGCATGAGCACAGCCGTGGCGCCGGGCGTCACCCCCGGCAGCGGTCCGGGCCACCTGGCCCTCTTTGGCTACGACCCATTGCGGCACGAGATTGGGCGGGGAGTGCTAGAGGCGCTGGGCATCGGCTTTGACTTGCAGCCCAGCGATGTGGCGGCGCGCGGTAACTTTTGCACGCTCGACCCTCAGACAGGCTTGATCGCCGACAGGCGAGCCAACCGCATCCCCACAGAGGTCGGAGCCCGGTTGTGCGCCAAGTTGCGCCAGATTCGTCTGTCGGGCGTGGAGGCCTTTGTCGAGCCGGTGAAGGAGTACCGCTTCGTGTTGGTGCTCCGGGGAGAGTACCTGTACGACGGCCTGACCGAGACCGATCCCCAGCAGGTGGGCAAGCCACCGTTGCCGGTCAAGCCCCTGCGTCCCGAAGCGACTCACACGGCAGCACTCCTCAACCAATGGCTGGCCGATGCGCGTCGTCTCCTGGCCGACGAGTACCCGGCCAATGGTTGTAACCTGCGCGGCATTGACAAGGATCCGGGGCTGCCCAAGTTATCAGAGATATACAAACTGCGCTGTGGGGCCATCGCCACCTACCCGATGTACCGGGGCGTGGCCCAACTGGCCGGGATGGAGATTCTGCCCACGGGGGAGACCATCGAGGACGAGGTCGAGACGCTGAAGCAACATTGGGCTGACTATGACTTTTTCTTCTTCCACGTCAAGAGAACCGATAGCCGGGGGGAGGATGGGGACTTTGAGGGCAAGGTGGCGGTGATCGAGCACCTCGACGCGGTACTACCGGACATCCTGGCGTTGGAGCCGGACGTGGTCATCATCACGGGCGATCACTCTACGCCGGCGGTGTGGAGTGCTCATAGTTGGCACGAACTACCCGTGCTCCTGGCGTCGTCCTACGTCCGCCCCGACAGCGTGATGCAGTTCGGGGAACGACCCTGCATGGCCGGTGGCCTGGGACACATCTACCACACAGACCTGCTGCCCCTGGCGATGGGCTACGCGGGGCGGCTCGCCAAATTCGGGGCCTGACCGGCCACCGCTCTGGAATAGGAGGGGACTATGCCAGCCGAATATGATCACCTCATACGCTTTCTCCGACAAGAGAACACTCGTCTCAAGGACGAGAACCAACTGCTGACTGACGAGGTCCGCGCCCTACGCCGGTATATCGGGGCCTTGCAAAGGCTGCAAGGGACCGTCCAGCGTTTTACGCCTGAACAAGACATCCTGACCTTGTTGGACGAGACGCTGGACTGTGCCTTGGGGTTGTTGGACACCGCCGCCGGGTCACTGCTGCTGATTGACGAGGAAACCGACGAATTGGTATTCGTGCTGGTACACGGCGCCGTGCGCGAGACATTGCCCGGCTACCACTTCGACCGGCGGCAAGGCGTCGCCGGATGGGTAGCCGAGCATGCCGAACCTGCTATCGTCAACAATGCCCGTGCCGACCGGCGCTTCTTGCTCGAGGTAGATGATCGTTTTGGCTTTGAGACCCACTCGTTGGCGGCGGTACCGTTGGTTGCGCGGGGCCGGGTTCTGGGAGTGGTCGAGGTGCTCAACAAACGCTCCGGGGAGAGTTTCACCGACGACGACGCCAGCCTGCTTTCCATCCTGGCCGCCCTCGCCGCTTCTGCATTGGACTATGCCGCCTCCGCCCCGGTCGAGGCCGAAGAACAGCCGTAAACGACCGGCTAAAAGATGACGGCCCAAGTCGAGGCTGGCTTCTTAATCGCTGTGCCCGCGTTTGAGAAATGGAGGGCGGAAGAGGAACCAGGTTTTTTCCGAAAAACCTGGTTCCTTGATTCTATGGGAGTCATCTCGCAGGCAGGAGGACGGGCGCGCGGCAAGATTTTTAAGGTTCAGGTACTTGACTAACACGGTGAACTGAGGTATACTATACGTAGTTATAAGACTAACGCCTCAGTTATAACGCTAACGTCTAAAAAGGCGGAGAGAAAATGAACAGCGATCCCATTGACAGTCTGGTGAAACTCGGCTTCTCAGAGTACGAGGCCAAAGCCTACATTGCCCTGCTCAGGGAGAGCCCCGTCACCGGCTACCAACTCTCCAAAACCTGCGGTGTCCCCCGCTCCATGATCTATGAAGTCCTGGGCAAACTCACCGCTCGCGGCGCGGCGATGACGCTGCGCAAGGGCGACTCGACCTTGTACGCGCCGGTTCCAGCGGACGAATTTCTCGACCACCTTCGCCGCGAGCACGAGGCACTCACCACCTCTCTCAAAGACGACCTGGCAACTCTCGCCTCGCCCACCGACCTGGAATACGTCTGGAACATTGAGGGCCACGAGAACATTATGGCCAAGGCACGGGAGATGATCGGCCAGGCACAGAGCCGCATCTGTCTGGCCCTCTTGCCGGTCACGTTTCTGGACTTGCGGCCTGCGTTGGAGGAGGCCATCGGGCGCGGGGTGCGGGTGGTGCTCTATACCACGACCCAACTCGATCTGCCGGCCGGTCGCGTGATCGTCGCGCACGTATCGGAGGAGACCCTGGGCCAGGCCAGGGGACTGGGGTTGGTGCTGGTCATTGACGGGGAGGAGGTGTTGATCGGCGAGTGGTTGACGGCGACCCAGGCGCGGGCCTCCTGGAC
>CAYQTW010000453.1:0-2878 GCA_964420485.1 uncultured Anaerolineales bacterium | reverse complement strand
CTCAGAATGACACTGGAATGATTATTTGGTTGCCCCACAATATTGAGATGATACGTTTGGACACTGTAGCGTGAGATTCTTCGCTTCACTGCGTTCCGCTCAGAATGACAGTAGTTGCAGAGGAAACATGATCAACATTGTGATAGTCTCTCACGGCGACCTCGGCGATGCGCTGCTCCGGACAACCGAGATGATCGCGGGCCCGACAGAGCGTCTCTTTTCCGTCTCCCTCCTGCCCGACGAGAGTCCTGAAGGCTTGGAGGACAAACTGTCCACGGTGCTGCGGGAAATTGAGGATGAGGAGACGCTGGTATTGGTGGATATGCCTGGCGGGACACCGTACAGCGTGGTGGCTCCCCACGTGTCCCAGGCCAATGTCGAATGCGTGACTGGGGTGAATCTCCCGATGCTCCTGGAACTGGTCACGTCGCGTGATGGGGCTTTGGCGAAACTGGCAGATGTGGCTACTCAGGCGGGACAGGAAACGATCAAGAACGTGGGGCCAATGTTGGACGAGTGGAAGAGGCAAACGCTATCGAAGAATTAGGGCTGGTACGAATTGACGACCGTCTGATTCACGGGCAGGTGATCGCGGGGTGGTGCAAGCACCGGCGGTTCACCCGCATCGTCGTCGTGGACGATGATATGGCGGCGGATTCGTTCATGCAACAAGTGCTGAGACTGGCCGCGCCTCCGGGCCTCCAGGTGGACGTGTTGTCTATCGAGGAGGGTATCAGGGTGTTGGGCCAGGACGCGCCGGACCGAGGGACGACGATGGTGCTACTAAAGTCACCCCTGGCAGCCAAGCGGCTCTACGATGGCGGGTTAAAGTACAGTGCGCTCAACGTCGGCGGGATCGGCAGCGCGCCGGGACGCAGGAATATATTCAAGAACATTTCTGCCTCGGAAGAAGAGATATCGATCCTCAAGTACCTCGTGGACAGAGGGGTGGAGGTCACTATCCTGACCGTGCCAGGCGCCAAGTCCAAAGCGTTCTCGGAAGTGGTGGGGTAGTGGTTGGTTGGTTGGTCGGAATGAGGGTGAAGAGAAAAGTCGGCGTGGCGATGGGTGTCAGCCTGGTGCTGATGGTGGTGAGTGCCGTCGTGGTCAGGGCCGCGCCGGTGGCGCAGGAAGAGCCGGTGCAGATGAGCCTTCTGATGGCCGCCACCGTCGGCATTCTCTACTACCTGGCGCTCTCACCCTGGTTCGCCAACCTCGGTTTTACCGCGCTGTACCGCCCGCTCATCGCCGGCACGCTGGTTGGCTTGGCAATGGGGCGACTCGGCGAGGGTATCGCCATCGGCGCCAACATCAACGTGCTGTACCTGGGGTGGATCTCGACGGGAGGATCGCTGCCCGGCGATCCCGGGCTGGCCGGCTACCTGGGCACCGCGCTGGCATTGGGGGGGGGGCTGGACGTGGAGGCGGCACTGGCGTTGGCCGCGCCGCTGGGCCTGCTCGGCGGCCTCACCTGGTCGCTGCGCATGTCCGTGTGCTCGGTCATTCCCCACCGGGCGGACAGATTTGCCGAGGAGGGGAATGTCAAGGCAGTGGCGCGGAGCAACTATGTCTACTCGCAGCCCTTTCTGTTCCTCATCTACGCCGTGCCCGTGGCGCTGGCCGCCTACCTGGGCTCTCAAGCGGTGGGGGTGGCGCTGGGCTGGATCGCGCAACACGCCCTGTGGGTGATGAACGGGCTGTTCGCTGCCAGCGGCATGCTCGCGGCCCTGGGTATCGCGCTTAACCTCAAGTTCCTCTTCCGGGGCCACGTGTGGCCCTACTTTCTCATCGGCTTTACCGTCACCGCGCTGATGGGCGGCGGCGTGAACTTGCTGGTGATGGCGATTATCGGCGCGTGCGTGGCGTATCTCCACGTGTTGTTCACGCAGGAGAGTACCGGCGTGAGCCCGGCTGTTGTCGCCGAGGAGCGCAAAGCTCCCGGGCTGCTGACGCGCCGGGACGTTTTCAGGGCCTGGCTGCGCTGGCTCTTCTTTTCCCACTCAACCTACAACTGGGAACGCATGCAGGGATTGGGTTTTGCGCACAGCATGACCCCTATCATCGAGAAATTGTACCAGACCAGGGAGGACATCAGCGGTGCGTTAAAGCGCCACCTCGTCTTTTTCAACACCCAGCCCGACGTCGGTGGTGTGGTACACGGGGTGGTCATCGCCATGGAGGAGGAGCGCGCCGCCGGGGCCGCCATCAGCGACGATGCCATCAACAGCGTCAAGACCGGCTTGATGGGCCCGGTGGCGGGCATCGGCGACACTCTTCAGCAGGGTATCTTGATCCCCATCGCGCTGTCCATCGGCATGAATTTCGCGGTCGACGAGGCCGCCGGCGCCGCGACTCGGGGCCATATCCTCGGCCCGGCCTTTTATCTGATCGCGGTGGCCGCCTTTACCTGGGGCGGGGGCTGGCTGGTGTGGTGGCAGGGATACCGGCAGGGGCGCGCGGCCGTCACCAATATCCTGAGAAGCGGCACACTCAATCGTCTCATCGTCGGCGCAGGAGTGTTGGGCAACTTTGTCATGGGAGTGTTGGCCGTGCAGTTCATCAGTCTCTCGACCCCGGTGGCCTTTACGATTGGCGGAACCACGTTAGAGATCCAGGCGATCCTGGACAGTTTTATGCCCAACCTGCTCCCGCTGCTCCTGGTCTTGCTCTTGTGGTGGTTACTGGCGAAAAAGAACGTGTCGCCCATGACGGTTATGGTTTCCGTGATTCTGGTCGGAGTGCTCGGTTCATATCCCTTGTGGCCGGGCGTTGATGTTGAGACAGGCACGACGATCAAGGTTGGCCTCTTTGGCTAACGACAACTCAGAACACGGATTGGCAGGATGGGCGGATCAGATCCGTCAATCCCGCTCATCCG
>CAYQTW010000452.1:0-2887 GCA_964420485.1 uncultured Anaerolineales bacterium | reverse complement strand
CTTCTTCCATTTTTGCCTCCTCGAATCGGCTCCTGGCCCACAAGTGATTAGATCGTATCTGCTCAATAAAGTGGGGCAATGTAGCCGAGGTTTCCATACCTCGCGGGCATAACGCGCTATGGAAAGCGCGGCTACGTTAAAAGTGCCCCAGAATATTGAGATGATACATTAGATCGCTACTACGAATCCATCAACACTAGCGCAGGATCTCCAGGTTTGCCAGGGGGATAAAGGTTGGCGCTCCCTGCCCCAGGTCTACTTTTGCGCCACGTACCCGCGCCCCCGTTTCTATGCGGCATGGGTGGGCCGGGAGTGCTCTAACTGTACCCACTGCGCCATTGTGGGGCGCTCGTGTCACCCGCACTCGCGCCCCCACCGTCAACGGTGTGCCAGGCTGTGCTTCGGTCGGTGGCAGCGCCTCGGCTGGCAGGGAGATGACAACTTCGGGGCGTATTAGCCGAGAGCGCGGTTGAACCCGTCCACTGATTGATGCCTCCCGACCAGTGTTGGCCGTGAGCAGGTCAAAGATCGGCGTTGACATCGGCGTTGTCCCTATACCTTCGGTGACGACGATGGGGAAAGGTAGTTTGAGAACCAGTGGGAGCAATTCTGGCGCCAGGCTGCCGGTCACGATTCCCCGCACCTGGAGTTCCTGAGCCCGCTCAATGGCAGCCTCATTCAGACCCACCCCGCCGATGAGGATCGTTCCGTGACAAGATGGGTCAATGGCTTGAGCACGCAGTGGCTGGTCGGGGCTTTTCACTAAACACTTGAGCGCGCCCAGGCTCTCACCATCTGTTCCCCACACTCCCTGGATTACAGCCCCCGTTGTCTCAATGACCACGCCGTAGGGGCGGGGTGACCCTGCCTCTACCAGCACGTTGCTCACCGTGCCGTAGATGTAGGCTCGCAGTTCGAGCAGGGTGGGCGGTGTCTCGATCAATACGCGCCCTCCGCCACTGGCCGTCACCGTGCCGGCGATGGGCGATTTGACAGAGCGAGCAAATGGACCGCGCCGCGCAGCGATCACCTGATCCCGGCGCACATCATCACCCAGATTAACGCGCATATAGCGTCTAACCCGAGAGACAGGGATACCTAGCAAGCGGGCCACCGGCAGAATACGGAAATCACCGGGCAGGTTGGTGCGCGCTACCACTTGCGTAGGCTCAACCTGTTCGCCGGTGCGTACCAGCACCTCGCCCGGCACGGGCAACGTTCGCTCGCGGCGCACGTAGGTTAGTGGTGTGACTTTAGTCTCAAAAGGATAGTACATATCGAATGACCAACTCGTACCGTGCGGCGGTTAAAACCGCGTGCTACATCTGCAAAGTTGCCCTTTGGCGACTGAGACAGTACCGTGCGGCGGTTAAAACCGCGTGCTACATCTGCAAAGTCGCCCTTCGGCGACTGAGACAGTCCACATAGGTGGACTTGGCAATAGCTGCCCGCGAATTTATTCGCTGGGCTTCATAGTCACCATTGTCAAACTAATGACCAATCCGCAATTCTTCATCCCCCCATGTCCCACAGCCATTGTCGCATCTGCGTGAGGCGCTGCTCTGGGTCGCTCGGAAAGCGCAATGGGCGTCCGCGAGCATCAATGATCAGCCCGACCAATCCACCGCTCACGCGCCGTTTGCCGGCTTTCCCCGGCCCGCCGAGGCCCACGTCAAAGTGGCGTAGTGGTCGTAACTCTAACACGGCTTGCTGGCCTGGCGCGAGGGGCAATACTTCCAGGTCGCCGTAACACACCTCGACGCTGAACTTGCTGCCGTCGTCGTAGGCCACCTGCATCTTGAGGATGGTGTCACCGTGACGTGCACGTCCGACAGGCGTGACCACTGTCGCCAGGTTGACGAGCCCCCCGCTGTCCAACGTCTCCACCGCTGCCAACGGCTTGAGCGCCGCTATGTTCCCCAGTGCCGGCGCCAGTCCGTGTGCATCCAACACCAATGTGGTGACTCCGATGGGTTCCAGCCCGTCCAGCACGATCAGGGCCGCCTGGCCAGGGCGCGGGGTATGCGCCAGTATCCCACCGCTGACGACGATTGTGTCGCACAATGGCAAGAGGTGAGGATAGGGTTGTGCAGCGCCGGGTCTCCAGCCTGGACGGGCCACTTGCAACGCCGCACGGATGGCCTCGCGGGCCAAAGATTGCTCCAGGTGTAACTCGCATGGCTCCTGCGGGATGCTGACCGGGCGTATCTCTTTGTTGATGAACAATCCGCATGCATCATCGCTATCCATCGGCTCAGGCATCCAGCGGGTGACGGTGTCGGCGCCATGCTTTTGTAGATATTGTTTTCCCCCGAAAGCGGTACCCAGATCACAGCGCACTGTCAGGGCTAGTCGCCCATCAAAGACGGCGGCTATTGTCGTGTTGGCGGCGCCCACGTCCACGCCCAGCACGCCCTTCGATGGGTCGCCCAGATGCCAGAGGTACTGTGCCAGCCGGCCAAAAGCACGGGCGGTGGGAATGAGCGGCGTCGAGCTCCAGCCACTCACAGTGTCAATGCCCGGCAGTTGTTGCATCTTTTCCTGCAAGTAGAGCGCATCCAGTTCTGCCTGGGCGCTGGACAGGTTCTCCTCTGTCAGCGTAGGACGCACGTTGTCGGCGACGCGCAACTCGGCCCGCTCACCCACGAGGTCCACCACTTGCCGGCGCAGGTGGGAATTGCCCGCGTATAGCAAACGGGGGCGCAGTTCCGGCTCTATCAGCGAGCAGGCCAGGGCGGCCGCGTCCACCAGTTCGAGCACCGGGGTTGTTGCGCCACCCTCGACGCCCCCGGCAATACAGATCACGTCGGACGCGGCCTCGCGGATTGTGCGCACGCGCTCTTCGTCGCTGTAGGGGCGGGGTGACCCCGCCCCTACAGCGACGAAG
>CAYQTW010000451.1:0-2889 GCA_964420485.1 uncultured Anaerolineales bacterium | reverse complement strand
GTCCCCGGCGTTGCCCTCGACCGTGATCTCGCCGCCGCTCATGTAGGCCCCTAGGTGCAATCCCACGTCGCCGCGGACGGTGATGCGCCCGCGCGTCATTCGCTGCCCGATCTTTTTGACGTGGCGCAGGTCGCCCTCGACGACAATACTGTCCGGTAGGGGCGCAGTGACCGCGCCCCTACCCTCCACGGTGAACAGGTCGCCCAGCGTCACCTTGCGCCGGCCGTAGAACGCGGGCAGGGCTTCGATTTCCGCCCGGCTGCGGCCGACAAAATGGTCGGGGCAGATACTGTCAGCCTCGATGGGGATCGTGGTCGGTTCCTTCAAGCGTAAGGTTATCTCATCCAAGAGTGATCATCTCCCGTATGTGTTTACCGTCTCATGATCTTGGTGCAACGGATAGGCAGCGGATAAGCAGATAGGAGCGAGGCGTATCCGTTTATCCGCTTTCCATTCGCTGCCTCAACCCCCCGTAAACAAGTACCATCTCCTTTTATCGCGCTCCCATAATCTCCCACAGGTGAAAGTGATATTGGCCCAGCGTGCCCCCATAGTTGCCGGCCGAGATGCGCACCACCCCCGGCCGGCAGGCTGCCTGGATACCCACCCGCATCGCTTCCCGTATCGCGTCCTCGGTCAGGCCGTCAATCACGATCTCTAGCACAGAGTTGACCCCCTCCGGCAGCGCGGACTCGGTCTGGCGGCGGAGAGTGGGGCAGTAGGCGGTGTTGGTCGAGGCGCGCAGGAATTTGTACTGTGACGTGGTCTTGCTCCCGCTGCGGACGATGCCGCCGGGGAAAGGCATCACCACCCCCCGCACCTGCTCCATCGCCTCCACCGCCCTCTCCGCCGCCTCGAGCGTGGCCTCAGCGCTCGCGCCCAGGATGAGCAAGTTACCGCCGCCGATGGCTTTCTGAACGCCGAAACTCTCCTCGATCAGGAACTCTCCTTCCATCACCGGTATGCGCCAGAACCTCCTTCCATCGAGGAGTTTGCTGATCTGGAAGCCGTCGCCAAAGTAGCGCAGCGTCCCGCCAATCTTTAATTTCTTCTCGCTCTCCAGGCCGTTAAAGCAGGCGGTGGTGGGGCAGGTCATGATGCACTGGCCCACCCGGCGCATCAACTGGTCTTGCATCCCCTTGGGGCCCATCGTGAAGAGGAGAATGCTAATGCCTGGACGGCCGTCGGGGGTTTCGTCCGCCGGGATCATTTCTTCAATGCCGGCCTCGCCACCGCAGGCGATGACAGATGTGGCAAAGCCCGTGGCTGTCTGGGCCGCCGTCAGCGCCCAACGCTGATTGACGGCGGTGATGATCACCCGCGCGGCCCGCATCTTGAACGCCTCGGCAAAGGTGTCCTCGATTTCAACGCCGTTTATGCGCATGGTACCACCTCACAGTGGGGCAAATACTCGGCTGCCACCGGATAGTTGTCGAGGGATATGGTGTAACATTCCTGAAAGTGCGCGCGCAGGTCGGCCTCAATCCCCGGATCGTAGGGCGGGGCGACGTACAGCGTGCGCCCCGGACGTTCGCGCACGAGATGCCCGTCACGGACGACGATCTCACCGTCTTTGAGGACGTAACGGGGGTGGGCGAACATCTCCTCCCTGTCATCCAGTTTGGCGTAGATAGTCACATCGGCGTCGGCCCCCACGCCCAGGTGGCCCTTGTCCCGCAACCCCAGCGCCCGGGCCGTCCCCGCGCGGGTGATGATGGCGATCTCGTACAGAGAGTATTCGCGCTCCAGCGGCAGTGCCTCTTTCCGCACCCGGGGATGAATGCTCGCCAGCACCTCGGCGCGGTAGTCGCGGTCCATCAGCAATTTGATTATCTGTGGGTAGTAGAAAAAAGGGCCGGCGTTGGGGTGATCGGTGGTCAGGAACACTCGCCAGGGGTCGTCAATCAGCAGGAACAGTTCCAGTCCTGTGAGCCACTGCACACCGTTGATCAGGTTACTGCGCTTGTAGAGCATGGGCACCAGCCCGCCTCCCGCCTCCCCCTCTACATCGTCGTTGATCCACTTGTGGCCGGTCAACCGGTGCAGGCGGTACTCCAAAGGGCCGTCGGAGGTCATGGTGGTGGCCGGGCCAAAGATTATCTGGCCCACGTCCACCGTGAGGTTGGGATGCTCGTTGACCGCGCGGGCCACCTCCGCCGCGCCGGAGCGCATACGCTGGCCCGGCTCCCCGCCGTAACTGAGAAATTGCAGATGACAAAAGTGGGCCCGTCGCCCTTCCAGGGCCTCGATGGTCTCCACCGTCGTGCGGGCATTGCCCACCTGCCCCAGGTTGAGGCCGTGAATGTGGGGCACGTGGGGCAATCCCAACTCGTCGTTGATCCAGGCCAGCGTGGTGATAATCTGGCGCGGAGTGATGCCAAAACCGATCACCTCGTCATCCAGCTCGCCCACGTTGCCCCCCCATTTCCAGTTCTCCACCCCGCCGGGGTTGACGATCTTGATGGCATAGCCCTTGCTCGCCTCCAGCAGCCAGGCCACGTAATCGCGGGCCTTTTCCCGCTGCCCGTCGCGGATGCAGTTCATAATAAAGTGGTTGTTGCCCATGGTGATGAACACGCCCTTGTCGAGGATGGGGGTATCCTCCAGTTCCTCGTGGGTGTGACGGGCCACCAGGGGCGCGGTGGCCGCCTCCATCACCGTGGTGTAGCCCATCTCTGCGTAGAGGTAGCCGGTCAGGTAGGTGGTGGGCACGGTGTAGCCTGACCCTGAGCGGGAGCCCCCCCCCAATCCCCTCTCCAGGGGGGAGGAGAGAGCCGTCCGCGCGCGCACGTGGTCGCGGTGGTCCTCCGGGCAGAACTTGCGGCCCGAGTTCACCTTTGCGCCGACGATGTGGCTGTGGATGTCCACCCCGCCGGGCATGACCACCAG
>CAYQTW010000450.1:0-2937 GCA_964420485.1 uncultured Anaerolineales bacterium | reverse complement strand
CCACCGGCTGTACACACGGCAATTCCGCCGCAAGTTGGAGCAGGAGTACGATGTATTCAAAGTACCCAGCCTGGTGGCGGTCTGATAGGGGACGCAGATTTTCGCAGATGAGCGCAGATAGGAAAAAGATCAGCGTGCATCAGCGTTGATCTGCGTCCTACATAGAAAGCAAAGCGAATGACTACTATGACCAAATGCGAAATCATTGATACATTTCCAGCGTTCCTGGCTTATTGGACCAAGGCACAGAACAAGCCGCTAGACGCGCAGGTGGAAACCTGGGCAGCGGACTATATGTCGCAGTGGCCAGAACTGCTAAAAAAACAACTGGACGACTATGCCAGCCAGGACGAGGACTGGCGGCAAATTGCGCGAGAGAGGGTCTTCCCATTCCTGAACGATAGGCTCCCGGCAATGAAGGCGGCTCACGAAAACCTGTTGCAAGTATGTGCGCCAATCTATTCAGCCGCCCAGGAAGCGTTGGGATTCGAGAGTGACGTGGTATTCGTCATCTACATCGGCATCGGATGTGGAGCAGGATGGGTGACGCGGTTTCACGACTCGCCGGCCGTGCTGTTTGGGCTGGAAAACGTCGCCGAGTGCGGCTGGAGCCAGCCTCCGGCAATCACCGGTCTGGTCGCCCACGAGATCGGTCACCTCGTGCACGAGCATTGGCGGGCGCAACACGGACAGGCCGAGGGCTCCGGCCCCTGGTGGCAACTCTACTGCGAGGGATTTGCGCAACGGTGTGAGCACGTCATTCTTGGCCGGGACACCTGGCACATGCGGGGCGGCAATTACGGTGATGATTGGCTCGATTGGTGCCAGGAGCAAAAGAGTTGGCTGGCTGCCGAGTTCCTGAGACTGGTGGACGAGAGGCAATCAATTCGGCCGTTCTTTGGCTCGTGGTTCGAGATTCGCGGCCGGAGACAATGTGGTTATTTCCTGGGGCACGAACTTGTCAGGCAATTGGAAACAAGTATGAGCCTGAAAGAGATTGCTTTGTTGGATGACAAAGATGCCAGGTTGAGACGCGAACTGGAAAGACTCGCCGAGAGGTGCGCGTGAGATTGCCGATCCGCTAATGTCCTGAAATCCGTGTTATTGGAGTAACATCATGATCGCCGTAAACCTTGATCGCGTAACAGTTACATACATCTCGGAACCGATTTTTGAAAACCTCTCCTGGGAGATCCACGACGACCGCTGCGTGGGACTGATCGGGCCGAACGGCTGCGGCAAGTCCACGCTGCTCAAACTCATCGCTGGCGAGCTGACCAGCGACACCGGCTTTACTGTCCGCCGCAAGGGCTTGACCGTCGGTTACCTGCGCCAGGAACCTCGGTTGGAGCCGGCCCGCACCGTGTGGCAGGAGACGTTGGCCGCCTCGACTGAACTGGCCCGGATTGAGGAGGAGTTGGCCCGTGTCGAGGCCCGGTTGGCCGACTCAGCCGTCTATGGTGACGAGAAAGCGCTGACGCGCGCGCTGGATCGCCAGGCGCGGCTGCTGGACAAATTTGAACGGCTCGGCGGCCCCAACTACGAGGGGCGCGTCCGCTCGACATTGCGCAGCCTGGGCTTTGGCGACGCTGACTTGGACTTGCGGGTGGATGTGCTTAGCGGCGGCCAGAAAAAGCTGGTTGGGCTGGCCAAGCTGCTGGTCACCCAACCCGACCTGCTCCTGCTCGACGAGCCGGACAACCACCTGGACCTGGAAGGCAAAGCCTTTCTGGAGCGATTCATTCGCGGCTACAAGGGAGCGGTCATCATCGTCTCCCACGACCGTTACCTGCTCGACCTGGTGGCGGACGAGATCGTCGAACTGGAGGATGGCCGCCTCACGCGCTACCCCGGCAGTTACTCTGAATACGCCTTTGAGAAGCAAATGCGTCTGTTGCGACAGCAGCAACTCTACCAGGCACAGCAGAAAGAGGTCAATCGGCTGGAGCAGGCCGCCAAACGGTTGCTGACCTGGGGGGCGGTGTACGATAATGTCAAGTTCATCCGGCGCGGGCGGAACATCCTCAAACGGTTGGAGCGGATGGATCGCCTCGACAAGCCTGTGCTGGAGCGCCGTCGCATGGGGCTGGAACTCGACGGCTGGCGCGGCAGCAACAAGGTGTTGGAAATCGTTGACCTGGACAAGACATTTCCGAGACAACCCGACGAGGCAATTATCCTGACCGGGCTCAATCTGCTCTTGTGGCGGGGGGAGCGTGTGGGAATGGTCGGGCCCAACGGAGCCGGCAAGTCGCTGCTCTTTCGGCTCATCCTGGAACAGGAGACGGTCAGCGGTGGCGAGATCAAGATCGGGCCGAGCGTCAAGGTGGGCTACTATGCCCAGGAGCACGAGACGCTCGACTACGACCGCACGTTGATTGACACAGTGCGCCAGGTGGCGAAACTTTCGGAAGAGGGAGCGGTGCGCTTCCTGGGCCGCTTTCTCTTCGACTATGATCAGGCGCGGGGATTAGTGGCGAACCTGTCGGGAGGCGAGCGCAGCCGCTTGCAGATGGCCCTGCTAATGCTCTCGGACGCCAATTTCTTGCTGCTCGACGAGCCGACCAACAACCTGGACATTCCCTCCGCCGAAGTGCTGGAAGACGCGCTGGCCGATTTTGAAGGGACGGTGTTCGTCATCTCCCACGACCGGTACTTTCTCGACCGGGTAGTGGGCCGCATCGTGGAACTGGACGGGGGATCGCTGACCGAGTACATCGGCGGCTACAGCGACTACCAGGCAACAAAGGGAATTTGAGATTTGGAGATGGATGAGCAATCATTCGCCAAATCTCTCGATTTGTGATAGAATGTTTGCGGTTTCCACAAACCCGTATCGAGCAGCAAAAAGAGCCGCTATTGCTCGGCCTGGATTCCTTCGGCAGGCTTGTATACTAAGCATGGGACATTAACAACTCAAATAGTGTTGTACCTTCC
>CAYQTW010000449.1:0-2939 GCA_964420485.1 uncultured Anaerolineales bacterium | reverse complement strand
CACCAAAGCATTTCCCCCATCAAATCGTCGTGACAGGCAAATTGCCAACCAGGATGTACGAGCAAGATTCGTGCGCACTACAGTTGCGACTTCTACCATCGCCGCCCCGAGCACCGGCTGTGCAAGATAGCAAGGTGATCTCGTTCACCTCCGACCGCGAAGAGCCCCGTGTCGAGATCGAGTTACAGGCAGTTGGTTTCGAGGTGGCTGGCGGTGCTACACAAGCCCACGTCTGGGACGGCAAGCAGCCGCGCCAGTGTTTGTGGAATATCAGCTCGCGTCGCGCCGGATCTTTCGAGATCGGACTGGTCTTCCGCGCTCAAACCTGCGAAGTGATAGAGCAGATAGATGCGTTGGTGTATCCTATCTCGGTGCGGAAGTACGCCGGGCTATCAAAACGGCAGGTGCAGTTCCTGGCCGGTACCCTCAGTGCAGCAGGCACCATTCTAGGGCTGGCCGAGGTGCTGCGTCGGCTGGGTGTCTTTTGAGGCCCTGACGTAGAGTGCATGGAAGTATTGTTTTGGTATGGGTTCTGACTAGAGGAGGCTGCCTATGCAATCGTAAAGTACATCGTACACATCAGTTGCCCAATGGCTAAGCATACGAATCTGTAAACCAGGAGGGATTACAATGTCATCGTATCAGCAGTATCAGCAAAGACCGACAGGTGTCACAATCATCGCTGTGCTCTTCTTCATCGCTGGAGCGTTGGCGATACTGAGCGGGTTGTACACGCTCGCTATGCCAATACCTTACGTAGCCTGGCTGCCGGCGCTAACTTCATACCAGGTCGTGATCGGTATCGTCACGATCCTCGTGGGTGGCCTGGACATCGCTGTGGGATGGGGGTTGTGGACGCTCCAGGACTGGGCGCGGATCACGGCCATCATCCTGCTTGCGCTCAGCGCGATCGGCAATTTGTTCGCTGGCGTGGGCTTGTTGGTAGGTGTCAACATCGGAGGTTATCCACTCTCGCTGCCCGGCCCGGGGATAGCCTCGCTGCTTTTCGCAGGCATCGCCGCCTGGCTGATCTGGTATCTGCTCAAGCCCGAGATTACGGACATCTTCAGAGGCGGTGTGGTGTCGGCTCCCTTGCCCCTCACTATGCCAGCGCCACCTCCGCCGCCTGTATCTACAGTGCCCCAGCAGCCGCCAGCGCCTGTTCCGTCGGTGAGACCGCCCCGACAGCCAACAGTGCCCGTGGACGTGCCACCAGCACCGATAGGCCTGCTGGTGCTCCGCAGCGGCCCGCGGACCGGCCAGCAGTTTGGCCTGAAGCGGGGACGCAACACCGTTGGCCGGGATTCCAGCCGGGCTGACATCGTGCTGGAAGGTGAAACGGTCTCTGGCGAGCACGCGCGTGTTCAGTTCGAGCAGGGTCAGTTCTACGTCTACGATCTGGCGAGCACCAACGGTACCTTCGTCAACAACCGGCGCATCCAGAGGCAAATGCTGATGGACGGAGACGTGGTACGCTTTGGCAACGCGCAACTCGTCTTCAAGCGGGTCGCCTGAGGCGAGGCTGACACAGACAGCAGCGTATAAATCGAGAAGCAGCCGGTACCGGCCCGCGCCTGGTCGCTCGCGCAGTCAGGTGTGGACACAGACGTAGCCGGTGTCCTACGGTTGCAGTTCATTCAAGGAGGTAGCATCATGGCAGGTGAGTACAAGCCTACACGTAAAGTTGAGACCCCCGGGGGAGCGTCTGGGCCAGCGGGCCCCTCTCCTGGCGGGCAGCCAAAGTATCATCCCACTATCCCGATGAGTGACGTGGGAGCGGGCCAGTATGGATATGGAGTCCAACCCGGCGCGGACAAGACGGTAGCCTTGCGGAGAGAGCCACCTACTTTCGCCTGGCTGGTCATCGTTGACGGAATCCACGCCGGCCACATCTTCCGCCTGCACTCAGACGTCACCCTCATCGGCCGTGATCCATCCTGTGACATCGTGTTGGATGATATGGCCGCCTCCCGCCAGCACGCCAAAGTGCGGGTGGTCGAGGGGGAGGACAAGCGGAAGACCTTCGTGCTCCACGACCTGGCGACGGAGAACGGCACGTTCGTCAATGACGAAGAGATCACAAAACACGAACTGGGCGATGGGGATCGTATCCTCATCGGGCAGGCAAAGTTAGTCTTCAAACAAATTCAGGTGTAGCGGCCATCTGCAGGGCCGCAAGAGGCCACCCCGCCCAGGTCCGGCAGGCTGACTTTCCGGTCCAGGGCGGGTGCGGCCCACGCCACCTGGTATTTCACAACATCTGGAGGTGCAGTATGGTTGAACCGACTCAGGTTATCGGAGCGCAGCCCAAGCGGGGGGCATGGTTGTACGTCTCCAGCGGTCCCCAGGCCGGGCGCGATTTCCGCCTCGGTCGTAGGACTACTATCGGGCGCGATACGGTGCAGTGCGATGTGATCCTCCCGGACAAGAAGGTCTCCGAGAAGCACGCACGCATCCAGCGGGAGGGCGGAGAGTTTGTCATCTATGACCTGGCCAGTCTGAATGGCACTTTCGTTAATGGCAAGAAGGTGCAGAAGCAGTTGCTCAGTGACAACGACGCAATCACGGTGGGGGGGACGACGCTGGTGTTCAAAGTGACCCCCAAACCGCCCGTAAGATAGGCAGCGGGAATAAGCCGCTGTCAAAGGAGTTGGACAATGAATCTGACGATGTACAGTCCTCTGATCCAGACGTGGTACCAATGGGGCCACTTTGTCGCGCTGGCTGTGGCAGCCGCTTCCACCTTCTGGGTCTTTTACGATGCGGCGCGACGGGGCGTCAAAGCGACCGCCTGGCAGACGCTCACGGTCATCGGCGTCATCCTGGTGCTTCCCTCGCTCGTCTTGTGGGGATTCCCCACACTCTCCACCGGCAATCTGGCCGACGCCGTGGCGCCACTTGCCTATGTGGGGCTGGGAGCCGCCGCGCTGGCATTGATC
>CAYQTW010000448.1:0-2955 GCA_964420485.1 uncultured Anaerolineales bacterium | reverse complement strand
CAGGGCAACCGCAGGACGCAGGGCAACCGCAGGACGCAGGGCAACCGCAGGACGCAGGGCAACCGCAGGGGTTGCCCCTACTGCCGTGCGACTGCACGCTCCTGGTCGGCATGTACGACCCGCGCACGGGCGACCGCCTGCCGGCCTACGACGGCCTGGGCGCCCGCTTCGAAAACGACGCCATCATCGCCGGCGGAGTGACTCTTCAATGACCAAACATTGTCTATTATTAATTGTCTCATTGTTCATTGTCCTGGGCATTGTCTACAGCCTGGCCACCCCCATCCTGGAGGCCTCCGACGAGTTCAAGCACTATCCCTACATCCAGTACGTCCAGACCCACCACGCCCTGCCCGTGCTCGACCCGGACGTATGCACATGGCCGCCGCCGGACGACTGCCCGTGGCTGCAAGATGGCGGCCAACCGCCCGCCTACTACGTGCTGATGGCGGCCCTCACCTCCTGGATAGACACCTCCGATCTCGACGACGTGCGCTGGATGAACCCCCACGCCTTTATCGGCGACCCCTCCCAGGTCTGCAACAAGAACCTGATCATTCACATCCCGGAGCAGGAACAGTTCCCCTGGCGCGGCTCCGTCCTGGCGATCCACCTGATCCGCTTTCTCACGCTGGGGTTGGGCGCGGGCACAATCGTGCTGACCTACCTCCTGGCCCGCGACCTGTTCCCCGATGAGGGCGACCAGGGCAACCGCGAGGGTTGCCCCTACGTGGCGCTGGGTGCGGCTGCCCTCACCGCTTTCAACCCAATGTTCATCTTTGTCAACGCCTCCGTCAACAACGACGCGCTGGCGGCTTTTGTCGGCTGCCTCGATCTGCTGCTTTCCGTGCGCCTGGTGCGCGACGGCATGCGCGGCCCGCTGCCCCTCTGGCGCTACGGCCTGGTGGGGTTGGTCACCGGCCTCTTTATCCTGACCAAGTTGAGCGGCCTGGGGGCGCTGATCCTTCTGGCCTGCCTCCTGGCCTGGCTCAGTTACCGCCGCCACAATCTGCGCCCACTCCTCGTGGGCCTGCCCATCATCGTAGGCCTGGTCGCGCTACTGTCGGGCTGGTGGTTCGTGCGCAACTGGCAACTGTACGGCGACCCGACCGCGCTGAATATCTTTGTCGCCATCCAGGGCGTGCGCGGCGGCATCCCCACGCTCCGCGACTGGCTGGGCGAGTTCGTCACCTTCCGCTGGACCTACTGGGGGCTATTCGGCGCAGTGAACGTGATGGCCCCCCGTTGGGTCTACACTTTCTTTGACCTCCTATCGCTGACTGGGCTGATCGGACTCGTCACCTGGATCGTGCGACGCCGAAAAATTCGCCATTCATTATGGTGGATCCCAGCCCTTTGGGCTGCCATCCTCTTCGTCTCCGTCCTGCGCTGGACCTGGATTTACTTTTCGTTCCAGGGCCGCCTGATCTTTCCCGACATCGCCGGCGTCAGCACGCTGCTGATGTTGGGCTTGCAGCAGTGGGTCACGCGCCGCTACCGGCCCGCGCTGACGGTAGGGCTGTCAGTGTTCCTATTCGCCATTACTTGCCTGATACCCTTCGTTTCCATCATCCCCGCCTACGCGCGCCCCGAACCGCTCATGCTGGCCGACGTGCCCGCCGGGGCGCGCGTCGAGCCGGTGGACGTGGGCGGCGTGGCCCGCGTCGTGGGCTGGGAACTCGCGCCGCAGATGGTGCAGGCGGGCCAGGATGTCGAGGTTGTGGTGTACTGGGAAGCGGTAGCCCCCGATGGGAAAGACTACGTCAGTTTCGCCAACCTGCTGGGGCGCGGCCACCAAGCGGTGGGACAGATCAACCGCTACCCCGCCTGCGGGATGGCGCCCACCAGCCTGTGGCAGGCCGGCCAGGTCTGGCGCGACTCCTACCGGGTGCCGGTCGCGGAGGACGCGCTGGCTCCCAGCCGCCTGCGCGTCGAGGTGGGGTTGTACGACGCCGAGGAGGGACGGACGCTGGGCGCGGTGCGCGTGGGTGAGGCCAAACTAGCCCCACCGGAGGCCGCGCCGCCGGTGGCCCACCCACTGGTGGTGGACTTGATCGGCGGGGTCACGCTGCGGGGCTATGACCTCTCGCTGGCGTGCGGGGAAACCCCGGTGGGCGGGGAAACCCCGCCCCTACAGCGGGTGGCGCCGGGAGAGGTGGTCACGCTGACGCTCTATTGGGAGGCGCGAGAGGCGCCCTTGGCCGACTATCAGGTCTTTGTCCACCTGGTGGGGGATGTGCCGGAGCCGGTGGCGCAGGGGGACGGCCCGCCACTGCTGGGCGACTACCCGACGACGATGTGGGCCCCCGGCGAAATAGTCGCCGACCCACACCTGGTGGCGTTTCCGGCCGACCTCCCGCCGGGGCAGTACCGGCTGCTGGTGGGGATGTACGATTTGGAGACGCTGGCGCGGCTGGCGCGGCTGGATGGTGCGGGCGACAGCGTCGAAATCCCCGTTGCCGTGGAGGTGCAATAATTCGTGCCCCCAAAAACTTGTCTCCTTCACAGAATATGCTAGAATACTCACACGCACATTCTCGCGCTGAGAGGAGGCGTATGAAGGAAATTCCAACCGTCCTGCTAGAAAAAATCATCACAAGGTGTTGGTGAAAGCAAAGTTGCTCTATGCGGCCTGAAGACGAATTGGTACAGGATTGGCTGTTCAAGGCGCGAAATGATCTCGCTTCGGCTGAGCGTCTGCTCGTCGGTGATGAACCGATCCTTGATACCGGTTGTTTCCACTGCCAGCAGACGGTCGAAAAACTCCTCAAAGTCTTCCTCACTTACCACGCCGTCGAATTTGAAAAAGCCCGTTCGTTAGTCTATCTGGTTGACCTGTGTGTGCCGATAGACGAAGCCTTCCGGACGCTCTATCCTGCCGCTCAGAACCTCACCGTATACACACAGTGGGCGTTCGTATCATCTCAATATTCTGGGGCACTTTTAATGTAGCCG
>CAYQTW010000447.1:0-2969 GCA_964420485.1 uncultured Anaerolineales bacterium | reverse complement strand
ATACGCCCGTCCTCCTGGGCGATGGCACACTGAGGCCAATTGCAGACCTGTTCGCCGAGTATCAAAATCGGGGCGAGCAAGTCACGCAAGGGATGGAATCTTATACGCGCCTGGACAATCCCCTCACCCTCTTCTCGTTCGAGAATGGCTCTCTGGTGCGCCAGAACGCCAGTGTGGTTTACAAGGGAAAAGCCGACCAGGTCATCCGTATAACGACGCGCAGCGGCCGACAAGTGAAAGTGACAGCAGTACACAAATTGTTCGTCGTGACACCAGAGTTGGAGATCAGAGAAGTGGAAGCCCGCTCCCTCAAAGTGGGTGACTACTTGGCCACCCCGCGCAGAGTCCATCTGGATGGACAGGTACAGGCGCTGAACCCGTTTGACCTGTTCGATGAGGCGCGGGTTTGTGACCCAGACGTGTTGCAAAGCATCCCACACCTACTAGACGAACTGGCAGCCGCACACGGGGGCACGCTGATGAGCCTGGTGGATGTGCTAACAACCAAGTACCATCTACTGATCGAGTATCGCGCCATGCGCAATCGTCCCCCGCTTTCGTTCGTGCGGCGGTTAGCAGCAGCCACGGGCCGGAATTTGATAGTGGAATGGCTCAAGGGAGAACGACGGGGTGCTATAACGCGCATCCCCTCCAGAGTAGGCCCCGAATTTGCTGAATTTCTGGGGCTGTTGCTGGCTGATGGTCACCTGAATCCCCGTTCAGCGATGTTCTACAACACGGACGAATCTTTGCTGGTCAGGTTTGAGGAATTGGGACGGCAACTGTTCGGGTTGGAGCCACGGCGATACATGGCCAAAACCGTTCCGGCTGTCCGATTCTCCAGCACGATTCTGGTCAGGTTGCTGGCCCGCCTGGGGATACCGGAGTCGGGGCAACGCAAGTCCCGCACCTGCTCCGTTCCAGCGGTGATCTTGAAATCGCCAGAGGAAGTCGTGGCCTGTTTCCTCGGCGCTTGCTTTTCGTGTGATGGGAGCACCAGCAACGGCGGGAGAGAGTTGGAAATTACAACCGCTAGCGAATCTATGGCCATCGGGCTCTCGTATCTACTCCTGCGGCTAGGAATCTTGCACAAGAGATCGTCCAAGACAATTGAAAAATGGGACTATTTCCGCATCTCCATTCGAGGCAAGGATCAGGTTGGGCGCTTCTACGCCGCCTGCAAGCCGGAGGGGAAATCTCCTCACACGAAGAAGTGGGATCAGATCGCCGCTTACTTGAATAACGGCAAGAGCGGCTACACAGCAGTTGACGTCGTGCCGGCCGCCTCTCAGACTCTCAAAGCAGCCTATCAGTCAATGGGCAGCCCACGCTCCGAGCTCGAAACACGCGGGGTCTACATCTCCAATTATCTGTACGGCGGCGAAAAGATATCGGCGGCGACTTTTCGGCAGTTTGCCGCGTGCTCCAATTCCCAGCAGATACGCGCCTTCGCGCAGGCTCTGGAATCCATCTTCTGCGACCCTATTGCTGAAATCGAGGCCATCCCGGGGCCGCACGATGTGTACGATGTGACTGTGCCCGGCGCACATAACTTTGTGGGTGGGATGGGGCCTCTGATCCTGCACAACACCATCACCCAGCATCAGATCGCCAAGTGGAGCGACGCGGACGTGGTCATCTTTGTGGGGTGTGGGGAGCGGGGCAACGAAATGACCGAAGTGCTACAAGAGTTCCCCCACCTCACCGACCCACGCAGCGGCCACCCGCTGATGGAGCGCACTATCCTCGTCGCCAACACCTCCAACATGCCGGTTGCTGCCCGCGAAGCCAGCATTTATACCGGCATCACGCTGGCCGAGTACTATCGCGACATGGGCCACCACGTGGCGCTGATGGCCGACTCCACGTCGCGCTGGGCCGAGGCGCTGCGCGAGATCTCCGGCCGCCTGGAGGAGATGCCCGCCGAAGAAGGCTACCCGGCTTACCTGGCCGCCCGCCTGGCCGAGTTCTACGAACGGGCCGGCCGCGTGACCACGCTCAACGACACTTGCGGCTCAGTCAGCGTCATCGGCGCAGTCAGTCCCCCCGGCGGTGATTTCTCCGAGCCGGTCACGCAGCACACCAGCCGCTTTATCCGTTGCTTCTGGGCACTGGACAAGGCGCTGGCGTCGGCCCGTCACTTCCCGGCGATCAACTGGCTCGACAGTTACAGCGAATACGTGGACGAAGTGGCCGGTTGGTGGCGAGAGCAGGGACACGAGGACTGGTACACGCTGCGCGAGCAGGCGCTAGAGATACTGCAACGCGAGAACCGCCTGGAGCAGGTCGTCAAACTGGTCGGTCCCGATGCACTACCCGACGACCAGCGCCTGATCCTGGAGACGGCCCGGCTGCTGCG
This sequence comes from uncultured Anaerolineales bacterium, assembly GCA_964420485.1. Taxonomy (GTDB): domain Bacteria; phylum Chloroflexota; class Anaerolineae; order B4-G1; family B4-G1; genus CAYQTW01. The sequence continues at coordinate 610 of CAYQTW010000447.1, read as the reverse complement.
CGAGGGTTTTCTGCAACAGAACGCCCTCGACGAGGTGGATTCGTATGCGGCCATTGAGAAGCAGATACGCATGCTCCAGGTCATCCTCCACTTCCACGAGCGCGCAGCGCGCATCATCGCCAAAGGCTGCCCCATCATCGTGATCCACGATCTCCCAATCGTGAATACCATTGTGCGGATGAAGACCACTGTTCCCAATGAGCAGGTGGAACAGATAGGTGAGATTTGGAAAGCATTGGATGAGCAAATGAGCCAGGTGGAGAAGGATTACTCGTGATGGAGATAGCAGAATACGGAGGACAAGAGGTTGCGGGAGTAGCCCGCGTCGAAGGCCCCATCGTCGTCGTCGAGGGGATCGGCAACGTCGGCTACGACGAGGTGGCCGAGGTCGTAGACTCGCGGGGGCGGCTCCGCCGGGGCCGTGTGCTGGAGGTCGGCGAGGGAGTTGCCGTCGTCGAGGTTTTCGCCGGCACCACCGGCCTCTCTATCGAGGATACACACGTTCGCTTCCTGGGCCAGCCGATGCGGTTGCCCGTGTCCGCAGAGATGCTGGGCCGCGTCTTTGATGGCCTGGGCACGCCCATTGACGGCGGCCCGGAACCGCTGGCCG
>CAYQTW010000446.1:2540-2974 GCA_964420485.1 uncultured Anaerolineales bacterium | reverse complement strand
GCCCAGCAAAGTGCCCTTGGCCCACTCCGCCAGCCCCGACTGCCACATCCACTTGGGCGCCAGTCCCGCCAGCCGCCGCGCCAACCCAGGCGCACCGCCACTGTGCTGCACAGCCTGGGGGTTGACCAGCGCTCCCATCACCATATTCTTGATCGAAAGCGTGACGATGACTGTATCGTGCGTCTTGGGCGGGCCGACCGAGATGCGATAGTCGCTCTCGACGACGGTGCGCGCCAGGTGCACCGTCAGCGGGCGCAGACGGCGGTCATAGATGCGCACCGGCACCGTGTCGTCGGCGTTGAGGTCCACCAATTCGACGCCGTACTGCTCGACCAGCGGCTCGTAGCCGTGATTGCGGAAACCATCCCAGGTGGGGGACAGCGCCGTCCCTTCGGCCACGATTCTCCCCGTCTCCAGCACATACCCCCGTTCGG
>CAYQTW010000446.1:0-2530 GCA_964420485.1 uncultured Anaerolineales bacterium | reverse complement strand
ATGCTGTCCGCGCTGTGCTCGACTTTGTCCGCGCCCGCTACGACGATAGGCCCGTCGTAGCGGGCGCGGACAAAGTCGAGCACAGCGCGGACAGCATCCACGTGCGTCGCCGCCAACTGGCGATTCACCGAGACAAAGTTGGGCTTGACCAGCACCCGGTGAACACCGTTCAGCCCGATCTGCCCCGCGATACTCTCCAGTGCCGCCGTTACATTCTCACGGCGGCTCTGTCCACGCACCAAAGCCACCCTCACCTCAACCTCAACCTTAACCTTACTGATGATGCATCGCCACGTTCTCCGCCAACCCGATGCCCATCATCGTCGTCAGCAGTGCAGCGGGGCCGTAACTGATAAAGGGCAACGGCAGGCCCGCGATGGGCAGCAACCCTAGGTTCATACCGATGTTGACGACGAATTGGAATAGAATCATCGCCGCCGTGCCAATCACCAGCAACCGTCCAAACCCATCCGGCGCAATCACGGCAATCCGCAGCAGGCGGAGGAACAGCATCAGGTAAAGTGCAAACAGCAACATCACGCCTACAAAGCCCAGTTCCTCGGCCAGGATGGCGAAAATGAAATCCGTGTGGCGCACGGGCAGGAAGCGGAGACGGCTCGACACGCCCTGGAAGAGCCCTTGTCCCCATAGCCCGCCTGAGCCAATGGCGGTCAGTGCTCGCTTGAGTTGATACTCGACGTCAACGTTGCTCCCAGGATTGATGAAACCCAACACTCGCTTGTGCATATATCCAAACTCGAGCAAGTCCGCCAGTTTCCAGAGCGGATAGAGCGAGCCCAGCCCGACCACTGCCGTCAGCACCAGGTATCGCATCCTTACATCTGACTCTAACAACATGACCAGCCACATAAAGACGAACACTGCCGCAGTAGCCATATCAGGCTCCAAAAAGACCAACATCGCCAGGGCCAGCCCCATCGCAGCGGAAGATAGATAATTGACCCAATCGGGGCGCTCGGCAGTCTCTTCGATTAGGCTCGTCTTGGGTGCTCCAAAGAGCGGGGGATCAGCGGAACTGCGCTTCCGCCGTCGCCGGCTGAGAGTGGCTCCCACCGAGATGGTGAACAGATTCATTGCCAGGAACGAGGGTTGTAGACGGACAAAGCCCAGGTCAAACCAGCCCCTCATCTGGCCGACTTGACTCTGCCCGAAGAAGAGGACGAGCACCAACAAGACGACAGCCAGGAGGTAAGCCAGCCACCAGAAATCGCCGAGCCACTGATAATCACGCGGGAAAGCGGCCAGGAGAAAGATCAGCCCCACCCCAGCCGCCCCGAAAATCGCCTGTCGCCGCCACAGATCGGCCAGACTGGGATCGAGGCTGCCCAGGTTGGCACTATAGATCATTAGCACGCCGTAGGCGATCAGCAGGATAGTGACCGCGAGCAGCACATAGTCAAAGTGTCGCCAGATACGAAACCTCGTCATTTTACCTCAACACGGGGACAAAAGACGCAACCTTTGCCTACCTCTTGCGCCGTCCGCGCTTGGTCAACAAGGGAATGTCAGCGACGAGACGCGATTCGCGCGCGCTCTGGGAAAAACTCACTTGTACACTCTCGACGTCAATGGCGACGTGATGCGAAATCACAGCAATCATTTCATCTTTGAGCGTGTCGAGCAATGCGGGTGATATGCTGGTTCGGTCGTGGGCCAGTACCAGGCGCAACCGCTCCTTGGCCACCTCTCCACTCGACGATTTGTCAGGATGGCCTAGCAGACGTTCAAAGAACTTCATGGTCAATCTCCTACTCTGAGCGCACGAAACGTAAAAGTCTCTCCAGCACACCAGGCCGGCGCAGGGGCTGGAACGGCACATCTTCCCCTTGCATTCGGCGAGCGATGTTGTGAAAGGCCCGCCCGGCCGGGGAACTGTTTTTGGAAAAGGCGAGCGGCCGTCCCCGATTCGCAGTGACCAGGACGGCTTCATCCTCCGGCACGATGCCAACGAGATCAATAGCCAACAACTCGACGACGTCGGCAACGTCCAGCATCTCACCGCGCTGCACCATTTCTGGCCTGACGCGGTTAATGATCAGGCTGGGGTGGCCTTTCTCATCCGCCTCGACCAGGCCGATGACCCGGTCGGCGTCGCGCACGGCGGCCACCTCCGGGTTGGTGACGATGAGGATCTCGTCGGCCGGCGCGATGGCGTAGCGGAAACCCTGCTCGATGCCGGCAGGCGAGTCGATCAGAATAAAGTCGTGCTGCTCCCGCAGGCTCTCGCAGACGCGCACCATGTCATCAGGATGGACCGCGCTCTTGTCGCGGGTTTGCGCCGCCGGCAGCAGAAACAGTTCCGAAAGCCGCCTGTCGCGCACCATTGCCTGGGGCAGCCGGCAACGCCCCTCGACCACGTCCACCAAATCGTAGACGATGCGGTTCTCGAGACCCATCATCATGTCGAGATTGCGCAAGCCGACGTCGGCGTCAATGACCACCACACGCTGCCCGCGCATCGCCAGTGCGACGCCCAGGTTAGCGACTGTGGTCGTCTTGCCCACCCCCC
>CAYQTW010000445.1:0-2974 GCA_964420485.1 uncultured Anaerolineales bacterium | reverse complement strand
AGGATAAGCGGCAGATACCTTGTACTCGGCGATGACGATGTCGTGCGTGCCGGGCGGCGCGGCGCCGGCGACATTCTCCACCGTGACGCTGATCGTCTTGGGGCCTGGTGTGGCCCAACTGTAGGTGGCCGTTTCAGTCCCTTGCCCGCTGTCCGGTATTGGCGACCGGGTGTACGTGAGCGGGAGGGTGGCCGTGGGCGGGCTGACGGTCGCCGTGAAAACGTAACTCTCGCCGACGATCCCCTCGGTCGGGCCGCCGATGATGATGCCCGTAGGAGCAACCGGCGCGACGTACTCGTCGGCGCCGACGTCGGGCCACTCTCCGTAGGACCGGGGATCGCCGTCAATGTCGGTCGTCACGCCCGCCTCCACCCCGGCGTCAATCGCCGCCGAGCCGGTGCTGAAGCCGGACCTGTCCGGCCTGCGCGATCGTCTCCGGGATGGTGGACACAGCGGCGAGCGGTTCACGCTCAACGTCACCGGGCAGGAAGCGGCCGATAGCATCGTCTAGCGGCGGTCCAGGACGCGGTGTGCGAGCAGGTGGACCTCTCCCACCGTGAACTGCCGGTCATCTTTGAGACGCTGGAACTGCGCAAAGGGGAAGCGGTCACCAGCGGGACGATTCGCTGATCCATAAATTCACCGGATGGCGAAGAACACGGATCAGCAGGATTAACGGATTGCAGCAGGATTAACGGATTGCGGGGCGGATCACGGGATGATGAGCGCAAAGAACACCACCGCCCCAAGCGCCACCAGACAGGTCGGGAATCCCACCAACAACAGAATAACGATCAGCGTAATGGGAAAGATTCGCCCCGAACGGACCAGCCGCTCCGCCCCCGATTCCTCGGCCGTCACCTGGGGCGCGGGCAAACTCTCGGCGCAGCGGGCCAGCGCCAGCAGGTCATTGAGCCACGCCTGCGCCTCCTCCGGCTCGACCCCATACCGGAAAAGGTTTTTGTTGCGATAGAGACGCAGGTAGAACGCGCCCGGCTGGAGGAACAGTTGCGGCATCAGCACCCATCCCTCCCCCGCCCGCATCAGCCGCAGGAGCAGCGCTTTCGCCTCCGGGTCGGCCAGCAGCAAGCGCGCCCACGCCTCGTCCAACGCGAATATGCGCAACCCGGCCAGATCGGGGTCGTCGAGCGATAGCGGCTCCCGTCCCAGCATCCCCGCCACGGTCAGGCTCGTCCCGCTCTTTTCGGCGATGCCCATGCGGGTCTGGAGCGACGTGCCGACGTACAGCTCGAGTGTCGGGCCGCGATAAAAGCGGGCTGTGACCTCCCGCCCCTGCACGCTGCCCTGGTACTGCCGCCCGCTGATCATATACCTGCTCCCCGTCAGTCCCCAGGGGGTGAACAGCGAGTCGAGCCAGCGCTTGCGGCGGTAGAACGTCCACGCCAGCACGCCAAACCCACCGCCGAACAAAATGAACAGGAACAGAATGGCCGGTATAATCAGCACCCAGATACTACTGTTATGGTTGGTATAATACCACAGGGGGACGAAAATCAGCACGCATGCCAGCGGAACGGCGATCACGGGGGCAAACAGGCTGACTATCAGACCGCGCACGTAATCTTTGGACTGGGCCTGGAGTAGCTTGAGCATCGAATTTCTCCTTTTCGAACGCGGAAAACAAAGGGGTTGCCAGAACCTCGCTTCCAAGAACCACAGTTCGCCCTAAAGCAACCCCGATTTGGCGCTATCCACCCACCCCGCATCCGATTGTATATCCGTTTTGTAAATAATCAAGTCGGCCTCCCACTGCGCGGCGGTAAAGTAGACCGTCTTGTCCGCCTCGCTCTGGATATCGGTATAGCACCAGACCTGACTCTCGGTCGCCTCCCATTGGCTCGTCGTCTCGTAGACGATCAGGTCGGCCTCCGAACGGATGTCGGTGACGAAAACTTTGAGGTCGGCCGCGGATGATATATCGGTCTTGAATAACTTGGGCATTCGAGTATCCTCCCAGGGTATCTGCTCAATAAAGTGGGGCAATGTAGCCGAGGTTTCCATACCTCGCGGGCATAACGCGCTATGGAAAGCGCGGCTACGTTAAAAGTGCCCCAGAATATTGAGATGATACCTCCCAGGGCTGTTCAACTAAAAGTAGGACGCAGACGAACGCTGAAAACGCTGTCTTTCCTCTCGCACCTGGTCTGCGTCCCAGGCGCAAGCGATTGAAATCGCCCCCGGTGGGCTTGCAGCCGGTCGCCCGCCTGCGCGGGCGCTGTCACGGCTGCCGTGCTGACTAGGACGCAGACTAACGCTGCTTTTCCCCTCTGTCACCCGATCTGCGTCGTCTGCGTCCGGCAGACGGGCCTGCTCCGGCTACTGATAATTGTTCAACACCAGCGGCAGGTAGATTTTGTACCAGCCCCACTCATAAGCGCCGACGTCACAGGCATCACCCTGAGGACGGGCCATGCCGCGCTGGTCAACCGTTGTCACGCCGGGCAGGCAGACGCCCGCGTCAATCGCCGGGCTGCCAGGGAGGAGAGGATGCACCCAGGCCCCATTCTCCTCGCTCAACGGGCCGAGGAGCGGGTTGGTGTCCGTCAGATCGCCGGTAGCGGCAAAGCCGCAGGTGACGCCGCTATCCAGGTTGTGGCCGTTGGAGGCCAGCGTGCCGGCGCAATTGGTCACGCCGTTGGAGGCGACGATGGTGTCCTGCAGCGTGACCGTGCCGCTTATCCAGTGGATACCGCCGCCGCCAGTAGCCGCCGTGTTGCTGGCGACGGTGGTGTAGGTGATGGCGACTGTGCCATCGTGGACGTAGAGACCGCCGCCGTCGCTGCCGGCCGCGTTGCGGCTGACGGTGGTGTTGACCAGGGACAGCGATCCCAGGGCATCTCTGACGTACAGACCGCCGCCGTCGTCAGCGGTGTTGCTGATGACCTGCCCCCCGTTCAGCGTCGCGCTGCCCCGCCAGACATACACCCCGCCGCCCCGGATGACAGCTGTGTTG
>CAYQTW010000444.1:0-2991 GCA_964420485.1 uncultured Anaerolineales bacterium | reverse complement strand
ACGATCTGGAGGGCGAGCGTGGCGGCGGCGTTCACGTCCAAGAGTTGCGTTCGGAGAAAGAAACCAGGTTTTTAGGAAAAAACCCGGTTTCTCATCTGCCCAACCCCGGTCTATTGAAGGCACGATTGGAAGAAGCTCACCGGCGTTGCCGGCAGATTGAGGAACAGCAGCAAACGCAAGTCGAACGGATCGCGGCGCTAGAGACCAGGTTGCAGGGACTGGCCCAGCAGGCAGCGGCCGCCAGCGAGGAAGCGGCGCGGATCGAGCGGGAAACGGTGGGGAAAGCCCGCATCGAGGTCGCGGTAGTCGAAGAATCACTACGCAGTCAACAGGCCACCCTGCAGCGAGAGACGGTGTTGCTGGAACAGATTCAGGCACAGACGATGGCCCGCCGCCAACGAGCAGAGGAACTGGAGGCCGAACACGCTGAGGTCGTCGCGCGAACCCAAGAGTTGCATGTGGCGGCGTCCCGTATGGAAGCACAACAACGCCAGCTACGGGTACACATTCAGCCAGCCGAGGACGAACTGGCGCGTCTCCATGAAGAGCAGGTAACACTGGCGCAGCGAGAGCAGCGCACCCGCGACCGGGTGCGCGAGACCGAGGCCCGTCAGAACCGCGCCCAGTTAGACGTGGCCCGCTGCCGGGACGAGTTAAAACTACTGGCTCGACGCATCGAAGAAGACCTGGGGCTGGTCGAACTGGAACTGGCGCAGAGTGTCACAGCCCAGACCCCGCTCCCGCTGCGGCCACTGGTTTCCCAACTCCCTGTCGTCGAGGAATTGCCCGAGGGATTGGAGGAGGAGATGCAATTCCTCAAAGCCCGCATGCGGCGACTGGGAGCGGTCAACCCCAACGCTCCCGCCGATTACGCCGAGGTGCAGGAGCGGCATCGTTTCCTCACCGAGCAGTCGGCCGATCTGGAAAAGGCCTCGGCCCAACTACGCCAGGTGGTGGCCGAGTTGGACGAACTGATGAAGACCGCCTTCAGAGAGACCTTTGACGCAGTGGCGCTCAAGTTCTCCGAAACGTTCACCGCCTTGTTCAACGGCGGCGCCGCGCGGCTAGAGTTGACCGAGCCGGACGACTTGCTAAACACCGGCGTGGACATCGTCGCCCGGCCTCCGGGCAAACGCGCACAGCGGTTGGCGCTCCTGTCCGGCGGGGAGCGGGCCTTGACCGCGGCCGCGCTGCTGTTCGCCCTGCTTCACGTCAGCCCGACTCCCTTTTGCGTGCTCGACGAGGTGGACGCCATGCTCGACGAGGCAAACGTGGGCCGCTTCCGCGCACATCTGGAAAAGTTGGCCCAAAAGACCCAATTCATCGTCATCACCCACAACCGTGTGACCGTTGAGGCCGCCGACACCATCTATGGCATCTCAATGGGGGCGGATGGGGTCTCGCAGGTGGTGTCGCTCAAGATGGATTAGCGATTGGATGCCTCCGGAGTCTCAACCAGGGCAGATACAAGCGCAGTTCCCTGACGGCGATGAGGTTCATCTGGCCGCAGGCAGCCGGACGGCCAGCGCGGACTTGTCCCGGATGAACGCTCGATTGAGGGCTTTGCTCGCAGAGACGGCGGCCTACCGGGCGCACTTTGCCCGGGCCGACAGGGAGACGTTGATGTAATTTCGGCACCCGGGCCCAAATCTCCTTTTTGCCATTTGTTCATGTGTCATTGCACCAACCCCATCCATCCCGCCACTGTGCCGCCCACCCCCACCATATTCAGCGCAATCGGCAGCAACAGCACGCCCATACAATTCATCCTGCGGGAACCCCACAGAACCGGGACGAGACCGATGCCGGTGGCGACCACGCAGATGATCAGCCCGCCCCAGCCCGTCATCCCGACGACGATGATGAGAAGCAGCGCCAGTGTGCCCAGGCCGATCCAGCGATAGTGCACCCTGGCGACCAATTTGATCGCCAGGTGCGTCATCAGCAAGAGCAGGAAGAACGAGAGGACGCCGGTGAGGACTACCGCCGCCACCGCCAGGTAGTAGGTCTGCACCGTGTAGGACGACCACAGGCTGCTCAACATCCACGCCATCCCGCCGCGTGTGAGGTGTAGCCCCGGCACGAAAAAGAACAAAAAGCCGCCCACGTAGTAGATCATCTTGGAGGCGCCCTGCGAGATGATGAACAGCCGGTCGTCCCGCTGCGCGGTGGCGTGCCCGGCGATGAAGCCGCCGATGCCGCCGGTCACGACCGGGAAGAAAGCGGCGAACAGCCCGCCCAGCGCGCCGGCGAACGTCCCGCGCAGGACCAGCCCCGGCGTGATGTCTGCGGACTGGGCAATGTGCTGCTCCGGCAACTCGACCCGCGTGAGAATGTTCTGCGAGACCCACGGCACGGCAAACAGGCCAATGAAGGCCGGCAGCAGGTTCTGGTAGGCCACCGTCACCGGCACCAGGCTGCGGTAGAGCAGGATGAACCCCAGCAGGCCCGATAGCAGGAAAGTGACCAGCCCCGCCGTGAGCGACTTCCAGCCGTCCCACCAGCGGGCGAGTCCTGCCGGGGCGCGGTCGGAGCCTTTGGGCCACTCGGACATTAGCATGTAGGCGATAATAGTCCACAGAATCCAGTGCAGATGAGGCTGGAGGATGGCTCGCAGCGCCGGGAAGAGGGACGAGGCAACTGGCGTCAGGAGCGCCAGCACCGCGATGCCGCCCAGCCCGCCGATGCCGGTCAACACCACCGCCTCGTACCCGCGCCGCTGCAAGAGGTACTTTTGCCCCGGCAGGACGACAAAGACGGTGGAATCGTCGGGCGCGGAGAAAAAGATACTGGGGATGGTATTGAGCGTGGCGTAACTGGTGATCATTCCGAGAAAAAGCATTGCCAGGTATTCCGGCGGCACAGACTCGCCAAGATGGGCCGAGGCCAGGATGACCAAACCGGCGACGTTGTAGATGTGCAGCGCCGGCACGATTGCCAGCACCGACGCAGCCAACGCGCCGACTGCCGCCACCAGCAGCATCACAGCCA
>CAYQTW010000443.1:0-2997 GCA_964420485.1 uncultured Anaerolineales bacterium | reverse complement strand
TGCGGGACTATGAGGATGCTGCAAGCGTCATCCACCGGCAGGGAGACGTGCTGGATGACGCTTATGTGCTGGGCTGGTTGCGCCAGTTTGAGCAGGCGCTGGACGACTCCACCCTCGTTACAGAGTACCGGCGTTTGCGGGAAGCAGGAAGCAAGAGGCAGGAAGCAGAGAGCAAGGGATGAGAAGGGAGTGATGATAATGAAGAAGGGCAATCCCTGCGATCAAAGGTATGTAAGTCAGGAATACTATTGGGGAAAGAAACCCTCTGCTATATGCGACAGAATCATAGAGATCATTCGACCCAGTTCAGACTTTCACCCCAGGTTACTGGACCTGGGTTGTGGTGAAGGAAGAAACGCTGTCTATTTTGCCAAACACGGTTTTGGGGTCGTCGGCCTCGATTTGTCTCTGCCCGGCCTGGAGAAAACGAGGAGGTACGCTGAGGAAGTTGGAGTTCACGTCGAAACGATCCACGCTGACATTGTAACCTACGAACTTGAAGATACCTATGACGTCATCTTTTCGACAGGAACTTTGCAATATCTGCCGCCTGAAGTAAGAAGCCAACATTTCCAGAACTATAAAGATTGCACTTCACCTGACGGCATCAACACGCTTTCCGTATTCGTGAGAAAGCCATTCATTCCGAGAGCGCCAGACGCCGAAGAGACCGCTTTCCCTTACAAGTCTGGCGAGTTGATGGGCTACTACTGGGACTGGGAGATTCTCTACTGTACAGAGGAGATCTTTGACTGTATGTCCAGCGGTATTCCTCATAAACACGCTGTCAACCGGATAATAGCCAGGAGGTATCGCAACGGCGGATAACAGCGCATTCGTGGCTTCGTCGCTTGTTGATCCGTTGATATCCTGAAATCCGCGTTCTCAAGAGCCTGACGATATGAGTGGGTCGCCAACTACATCGCAATCCCGCACGCTCAAGACGCTCTGGCGGGCGGTCTTTTGGGTCTCTTTTCCTTTCGGTATTCTCTCCTTCGTACTCCCCATCTACGGCAAGGAACTGGGAGCGTCGGCGCTAGAGGTGGGCGTGTTCTTTTCTGCCTTCTCTCTCGTGCCGGTGATCGTGCGACCTTTCTTGGGCCGGGCAATGGACCGGTGGGGACGCCGCCCTTTTTTGCTACTGGGGCTGCTCGGCTACGCAGTTGCTATGCTCGTGTTCTGCGTCGCCGATACAGTGTGGCTGCTGACCGTCGCCCGCTTCGTGCAGGGGATGGGGCAGGCGTTCCTCTGGCTCTCGGCCTATACCATCGTCGCCGACGTGGCCTCCCAGACGGGGCGCGGGCACGGCTTTGGCGTTATTGACGAGGCGACAAATCGGGGGGCGATCATTGGCACTACCACTGGATTCGCCGCCATCTTTACGCTGCAGGGATTTTTCCCCGACTGGCCTTTCGAACGGATCTGGCTGTGGCTCTTCGCCGCCTACACCGTGCCGGCGTTGCTGGCGCTGTGGAGCGGCTGGCGGGGCGTGCGGGAGACGCGCCCACGGACGGTCACGCGGCCCGTTGAGAGCCGCCCCGTCTCCGGCCAACTGCTGGCGTTGATGAGCATTGTCTTTGTCACCGGCGCCTCGACCGCGATGGTCTGGCCGCTGCTGATGCTCTTTCTCCAGGACGCGCTGGGGGCCAAGGTGTGGGAACTGTCAATGGCCTACCTGCCGGCCGCATTGGTCAGCGCCTTTTTGCCTTCGCGTATGGGGCACATCGCCGACCGGTTGGGGCGCAAGGCGCCAATGATTGCCGGGCTGCTCCTGGGTGCGCTGGCATCGGCGCTGATCCCGCACCTGCGCAGCATCGTCCCGTTGATCATCCTGTGGGCCGTCGAGTCGCTGGGCTACACCGCCTCGGTGCCGGCGGAGCGCGCCTTCGTCGCCGACATCGCCGGCGAGGACACGCGCGGCGCCAGTTACGGCCTCTATACCTGTGCCCATTTCCTGGGGGCGGCGCTGGGGCCGCTGGCGGGTGGCTGGCTGTACGACAATCTGGGCCACGCGATGCCCTTTTACCTCAACACCGGTGTCCTGCTCGTGGGCGCGCTGCTGGTGGCGGCGAGGCTGCGCGAGCCGCGTGCTGCTGAATGAAATTGTCAAGGTGATGAAACAGACTATAATAGTCTGACGATCAACAAATCAAGGTTAATATAAACAGTTTATAATAACCTGTTTAGGAGAAAACTGCGATGCCAAAGTTCGTCGGCCGGCAACGCGACCTGCGCGATTTGAACGAGGTAATAACACGAAAAGGAGCGCACTTTGTCCTGGTGTATGGACGACGCCGTGTAGGAAAAACCACGTTGCTCTTGAACTGGGCCAGGCAGACCGGGCGTCCCGTCGTTTACTGGGTCGCTTCACGCGACACGCGTGCCCAGGTGCGCAGTAGTTTCACGCAAGCCGTGTGGACATGGGCCTACCCCGGTGAGGGCCGGTTAGCGCCACGTTTCGATAGTTGGGAACAGGTTTTTCGACAGACGGCCCGTTTGGTCGCCGACCAGCCGGTGATTTTGATTATGGACGAGTTTTCCTACGCAGCGGAATCGGACCCGTCGCTGCCCTCGTATTTGCAGGCGGCGTGGGACCATCTGTTCAAAGAAAGCAATGTGACCATCGTGATAGCCGGATCGCACATCGGGATGATGGTGGAGATGATGGGCTATCACGCGCCGCTGTACGGGCGCTTTACGGCCCAGTTGCCGGTAGACCCATTGTCCTTTGCCGCGCTGAACGAGTTTCTACCCCGCTACACGGCGGCGGAGCGCGTGGCTGTCTACGCGGTGGCCGGGGGGATTCCGGCGTATTTGGAGTGTTTCGACGATACTCGGAGTGTTGGGTCCAATCTTCAGGCCCTGTTTATGCGCCGCACGGGAATGTTCCGCAGCGAGCCGTTTATCCTCATCGGTGACGTGATCCGCCGGGAGACGCAGACCTACGAAGCGGTGTTAAAGGCGATATCTGCGGGCAAACGCACGCCCCACGAAATT
>CAYQTW010000442.1:0-3008 GCA_964420485.1 uncultured Anaerolineales bacterium | reverse complement strand
ACCCACGCCCTGGCAGGCCACGCGGTCGGCGGGGAGCCGGGAGCCAGCGGGACGAATTGCGAATTGCGAATTGCGAATTGCGAATCCTCGACCGCCTCCAGGCACCACTCGGCGACATAGTCCCTCGAAGGTTGCTCGACGGCCAGCCAGTAGGCTGTCAGGGAGAGCGTTTCCCCCTGCTGCACGCGCTCCGGCACCTTCAGCCGGCTCAGCGCCAATTCGTCTCTGAAGCGGGCGATGACCGGCACGTCGGGGCGCAAGGTGGCCCGAGGCAGCGATACCGGGAAGGAAAATTCCCCCACGCTCTCCCAGGTTGTCACGCGATAGAGGCTCACAGTGAGGGTATAATTGTCGCCGGGCGGGGCACCTGCCGGGAGCGGGAGGGAATAGCGGTCGGGGACAAGGCGGCCAACCGGCCACAGGCTGGTGGGCAAAAAGCCGTAGCCGGGCTGAGTGTCCAGCCGCGCCCACTCGTTGCCGGCGGGGTCGGTCAACCGCAGGCGCAGACCATAGTTGGCAGCGACGGGCCTGGCAGCGGCCCAATCGAGCCGCAGGTCGAGCCGGTCAGACACAATCTGCGTGGCCTCGACGGCGTGTAGATGCAAGACATCATCGGCGGGCGTGCCGCTCACAACCTGTCCCACGGCTTCTTCTCCGCCCTCCACCCACACCGGCCACAGGTAGACCGGCTCCGTTCTCGCGCTCTCTCCTTCCAGACAGATCAGGTACAGGCCCGGAGCCGTGTCCAAAGGAATGGGCAGTTCGAGCGTCGTGCTGCCCGGCCAGGGAACGGTGATGAGCGTGTCCGGCTGCGATCGAGCGGTGACTGTCGCCACTGCGGCGAGTTCATTGTGACGGACCGCTGCCGGCGAGACCAGGCGCAGTGTCACGCTGTTTCCTCCCTGCACCGCCTCCCAGTCCAGCGTCACGTGCAACATGTCTCCAGGGGCGAGATTGTCAGTGCCGTAGTGATAGCCGGTCATCCGCCACCAGTCAAAATGCACGCCGTCGGGGTTGTGGTGCAGATACGGCATCTTTTCAAAGTCCATCGTCAGGTCGGCGTCGTCAGTGACAGCAATGCCGGGGCTGAGAGTGACCAGCAACGTGAGGGCGATCACCAGGCCCACGACACAGAGTGCAGGAGGAAGAAACCAACTCGCCCGTGGTCGCCAACTGATGATAATCAATAGCAACACGCCTAGTCCTGCGACCAGGGACACTCCCTCAGCGACGGCCCGCAGTGGCGTGCGGCCCAACCACATCACGACCGTATGTTGCCCGGCGGGAACAGCCAGCGTGAGGCAGCCCGAATCGGGTGCGGGCACCACCTCGACAGGCGCGCCGTCCACCGTCGCCCGCCAACCGGGCCAGTAGTAAACCGGGAAGACCACCTCTGCACCTCCCGCCCCGGCCTCCACCGTCCAGAGGCGGCGTGTCGGCTCGCGTGTGATTTCCTCCGCGCGCACCAGTTCTCCGCCGAGCGGGATGGCCCGTGGGGGGACATCGGGGTCAAAGAGGGCCGGGCCGGTGTAGGGGCGCGGTGCTACCCAGCGGGGCAGATACTCGTGGCGGATGGTCGAGCCAATATTGCCGGTAAAGAGTTCGTACAGTTGCAGCCGTTCGACGGTGACGTCCTCGGCGGTGATGGGCAGGTATTCGGGTTGCAGGCCGGCCAGTCCAGCCACGGCCAGCAGGCCCGCCAGAACGGTGGCGGCAACCCATCCCCGCTTCCCCTCTTTCCCCCCCATTGAGGTGAAGGTAAAAGGGACAAGTGCGCCGGTGAGCAGCGCGGTGAAAAGCGCCTGCACCGAGAGAAAGCGCCAGGGGAACTGCACCATCGGCAGCAACGGCAGATGATCCCACAGCGGGCGAGAGAGCGGCGTGATGAGCCATGTGCTGAGAAGCAAACCGAGAATTGCGAATGGCAAATGACGAATAGCGAATGGCGAACGTGACCATCTAATGACGATGACGAGAACTCCGGCCAGTGCGAGGATTGCCTGCACCAGCCCCATCGCGAAGGGGGTCGGGCCACCGGGGGTGATGGCGTAATCAAAGATGAAATTCGGTTGCACCAAGTCCGCGCCCCGAAAGTGGTTGCCGTAAAAGAAATAACCGCTGGTCTGGGCGGTCAGTTGGACGTAGCCGGTCTCGGCCAGGGCGGGAAGCCAGAACCAGGCCGAAAGTGCAAGACCAAGGAACAATGAAGCAATGAACAATGAACAACGAGATAATGACATGAAGCGTGAGACGTGAAACGCTATGTAGAGCAGGATGAAGGGAGAAAAGATGAGGGCGGAGGTGTTGTGGGTGAGGGTGAGGCCGGCGTAGGCCAGGGCGGGGAGAAGCGCGCGGCGGAGGGAGGGACGCGCCGCCAGGCAGTCCAGGCCCCACAGGATGAGCGGGTAAAAGGCAAAGGCAGCAAATTCGGAGAGTGAGTCGCCGCGCACGTAGACGTTGACCAGGTGGAAAGGAGCCAGGGTGTAGGCAACGGCGGCCAACCACGCGCCGGGCCGGCTGTGCAACATTCGTTGCGCCCAGCCGTACATCCCCAACGCCGCCGCCGCGAGAAAAAGCGTCTGGGTGAGTTTGATGGCGCTGAGGACGTCCAGGCCAACCAGGGTGAACCCCGCGACCAGGTAATACGGCAGCGCCGCGTAGTAACTAAAAAAGGGGTAACCCAGACCGTAGGCGGCGTCGGGCATCCAGCGGACGGGAAAGATACCGGCCCGCAGGTTGGCGGCCAGTTGGTGGGTGCGCAGCAGAAGGAAGGGACTGTCGCCGCCACCTCGGGTGTTCAGTAGCCCAGGTCCCCACAGCGGCCCGGCTGCGATCAGTGCCAAAAGCAGGAGCGTCGCCAGGGGCACGACGCTTCCCCAGGCAACGCTCCGTGTGTTCATCTCTCTACGGTTCACGCTTGTAACTGCTCAGGCTATTCCATCCTCGGCAGTTTAAACTGCACCAACGGCTGCAAAGTCGGCCTGCGCCGACTGATTTTAACCCGCGAA
>CAYQTW010000441.1:0-3013 GCA_964420485.1 uncultured Anaerolineales bacterium | reverse complement strand
CCACGCCCGGCTTGACACAGTGGCGACTCTGTGCTATACCTTTATACTAAAGAGCAGGTAAGGAGTAGACCATGGTTTTCGATCAACTCGTCGTCGGCATTGACCTGGGCGGCACCAAGATCAGCACCGGTCTGGTAGACAGTGCTGGAGTAATTATCGCCCACGACTACCGGGAAACCCGCGCGACAGAGGGGCAGGAGGCAGTCATCGAACGTATGCTGGACGCCGCTCGTCTGGTAATGGCACAGGCGGGAGTGAACCAGGCGCAGGTAGCGGCGGTGGGCGTCGTCGCGCCCGGCCCGCTCGACATCGAGGCCGGCGTGGTGGTGGCTCCCCCGAACCTGCCCGGCTGGGGGCACGTGCCCCTCAAGCAATTGATCGAGGAGGGGCTGGGAATCAGGACTTTTCTGGAGAACGACGCCAACGCGGCGGCGCTGGGCGAGTTTCGCTTCGGCGCCGGGCGAGGCACGGAGCACATGATCTATGTCACGGTCAGCACAGGCATCGGGGGCGGGCTGATCCTCGACGGGGAATTGTACCACGGGGCCAACGGGATGGCGGGCGAGATCGGCCACACAATCGTCATGCCCAACGGCCCGCTCTGCGGCTGCGGGAACCGGGGTTGCCTGGAGGCGCTGGCCTCCGGCACGGCCATCACGCGCCAGGCCCGCGAGCGGGTGGCCCGGGGCGTGCTGACGCTGATAGCCGACCTGGCGGGGAATGACCCGGAACGCATCACGGCGAAACTGGTGGCCGAGGCCGCCACCAGGGGAGACGTGGAGGCGCAGGAGATCCTGGCCGAGGCGATGAATTATCTGGGGATTGGGATGGCCAACCTGGTCAATCTATTCAACCCGCAACTGATCGTCATCGGCGGTGGGTTGATGAATATTGGGGAACTGCTCTTTGGGCCGGTGCGGCGGGCCATTGCCCGACACGCCCTGCCCACGCTGGCGCAAGCGGTGCGGGTCGTGCCGGCCGAGTTGGGCGCCGACGTGGGCGTGCTGGGAGCAGCGGCGGTGGCGCAGTCAGCAGCCAGCAATTCACGTTTATGACCTTCCCGGAAGCTCCAAATTCAGTTGCGCCAGACTAAACTGGTCGAATCATAGCCCAATTTGCCAGAGAAACATTGTCATAGCTTCCGGGAAGGTTTGTTCATTGACACGGGAGGTGTCTGATGTCCAAGTTACCGGTTCGTCCCCCAGCCGTCGCCGGCCAGTTCTACCCCGGCGACCGCGCGAGTTGTGTCGAAATGATCGAGCAGTGTTTGCCCGCCAGGCCCACCACTGACCTCCCCGAAAAGATCGTCGCCGGCCTGGTGCCCCACGCCGGATGGGTCTTCTCCGGCGCTGTTGCCGCCAGGGTCTTTGCCGCCACCCGCGCCCAAGGTGCGCCTGAAACTTTTGTTCTCCTCAGCGCCATGCACCGCTGGGGCGCGTCCCGCCCGGCAGTGTATGCCCGTGGTTGTTGGGCCACCCCCCTAGGCGAGATTGAGGTGGACGAGGAACTGGCGGAGGCCGTCATCAAAGCCGGCGCCGGCCTGTTGGTCAGTTCCCCGGAGGCGCACTCTGGCGAGCACTCGGCCGAGGTGCAGGTACCTTTTATCCAGCACCTCTTTCCCGAGGCCAAGATTCTCCCCATCATGATCCCCCCTGACGAAGACGCCGCCCGCGCCGGAGAAATCATTGGGCAGGTAGTGAACGCGGCGCACAGGCCCATCGCCGTCGTTGGCACCACCGACCTGACCCACTATGGCGCGACGTACTATGGCTTTGCGCCGGCCGGCACGGGTGAGCGAGCGCTGGAGTGGGCGCGGGCTAACGATGAGCGCGTCATCAACCTCATCCTGGGCCTGCAGGCGGAGGAGATCGTCGCCGAGGCTGCCGCTCACCACAACGCCTGTGGAGGTGGGGCGGTGGCCGGGACTGTCGCCGCCGCCCGGACGCTGGGGGCGGAGAAAGGCTACCTGCTAGAGTACACCACCAGTTACCACGTCATGCCCAGGGGTCAGGCCACCGACTTTGTCGGCTACGCCGCTATCGTCTTTTAGCAGTCTGTCGGAGAGCCCCCCGAGAGACTGGAGTAGAGGCTTTAGCCGGAGAAAAGGCGGCAATTTCCGGCAAAACCGGCTGAAGCCTGGACTCCGGAATACCTCTCCGACAAACTGCTAGGTAGACAGGAGGCCGCTTATGTCTCTTTCAATCACCGACCGCCAATATCTGTTGAGCCTGGTCCGCGAGACCATCTCCCGCCACATGCGCGGGGAGGGGCCGCCGCCGGTAGACCTGGACGCACTGCCCGAGTCTCTCACCCGCGACGGGGCCAGTTTCGTCACGCTGACCAAACACGGGCAGTTGCGGGGCTGCATCGGATCGCTGGAACCGCGCCGTCCGCTGGTGCTCGACGTGTGCGAGAACGCGCTCGGCGCCGCTTTCCGCGATCCGCGCTTTCCACCGGTGGGCTCAAGGGAGTTGGATGATTTGCATATCGAGATCTCTATCTTGAGCATCCCCCAACCGCTGTCCTACGACGGCCCTGGTGACCTGATCGCCAAGTTGCGCCCCGGCGTGGATGGCGTCGTCATTGAACGCGACTGGAATCGGGCCACATTCCTTCCCCAGGTGTGGGAGAAACTGCCGGATGCCCGCCAATTCCTGGAGCACCTGTGTCTCAAGGCTTTTCTCCCCGCCGACGCCTATCGCCATCCCGGCCTCAACGTGTACACCTACCAGGTGGAAAAGTTCGAGGAGGAGTAAGCGGGGATGGCATGGTTGCCCGCGCCTCGCGAGACGACGATGAGGTCCAGGGCGATCAGGTCCTCAAAATCGGACGGTTGGAGCCTTTCAAATTCCCTCTGCAACACCTTTCTATAAACCCACTCCGTGCCGATCGAGCGCGTGGCGTTTTCGCACCATAACCGGGCGGCCCGATCTTTGTGTTTGACGTCAATGTCCTCTCCAATATCATCAAGTTAAGGAAAGACCTGCCAGGTTTCCGCCAGAGTTTTGTGAGC
>CAYQTW010000440.1:0-3049 GCA_964420485.1 uncultured Anaerolineales bacterium | reverse complement strand
TCCCTGGGCCTGCAGGCTGCGCACGAGCGCTTGCACCGCGATGCCGGTCAGCAAGGCCAGCGGCAGGAGCACCCACAGCAGGTCTAGCGGCATCCGGCCCGGCATCAGGATCAGCAGCAGGGCGCCCAGGCCCGCCCATAGCCCCAAGAGTTTGTTTGTTTGTTTGTTGGTTGGTTGCCGGATAGCCCAGACCAGCCCGCCGAGACCAAATATCAAGGCCAGCGACTCGTAGACGGCCAGGAGAGTCAAGGGCGGGGCCACGGCATCTGAGACCGGGGCGAAGTGAGCAATCCAGGACGGGAAAAGGTCGCCTGCGGCCCCCAGGCCGGCCGGGTTCCAGCCCAGTCCGGTCGAGAGTGCCAGTGTGAACAATGAACAATGAAGAATGAAGAATTGCGAATTGCGAATTGCGAATTGTGAATTGTGAAGAGGCGGGGTAACTTTGTCATTGGGCCAGATCAAGGAGAGGATGAGGCAGGCAAGGCCAAGGGGCAGCAGTAACCCATAAGCCACCGGGCTGCTCGTCAGGGCCAGTGCCAGGCCCGCCGCCGCGAGGATGAGCCAGGAACGCCTGTCTGTGTCACGGAAACTGACCAGTCCGCCCAGAAAGGCCATCACTCCCACGGCGGCCACCACCGCGCCGTCCAGTTGGCGCGAGGCCAAGAGCGCCGTCGGGGAGAGGGCCAGGTACAGCCCGGCCGCCAGCGCGCCCACGCGCCCGATGCGCCGCCGGAGCAGAAACGGCGTGAGCGCCAGAACACTGCCGAACAGCGCCGGCCATAGGCGGGCCAGCGCGTCACTGGCACCACATACGGTGAAAAGCAGTGTGTTGGCCGCGAGGAGCAGTGGGCTGTAGCCCGAGGCGTAGGGCAGGCTTTCGAGCCTGCCGGCAGTCTGGAAAGACTGCCCCACTCTCCAGGCCAACATCGCTTCGCGGGCCTCGGAGGCGTTGAGCGGGGCAGCGTCGAGATGGGTCAGGCGCAGCACGAGCGCGACGACGGCGATGAGCACCCACAGGGTCATCTCGACGGTGATAGTTGGTCGGCTGGTTGACTGGTTGGTTGGTTGGTTAGTTGGATTTGTCATTCGCTATTCGCCACTCGCTATTCGCCATCCTCCATCCTCCATCTTCCATCCTCCATCCTATAGATGGTCACAGTACCGGTATCGTAGACAGTCTCCATCAACTGGGCGAATTTTGCCAGGCCGGAGGCGGGATAACGCGCTCGCTCGACCGGCCCAACGTAGACGTAATTTATATCATACTTGTCGAGCAACGTCAAGACCTCGTTCGCGTCCACGCTGGTGTAAATGGTCTCAATGTCAGGTTCGCGACGGGCAGGCTCGTCATAGTCCCCCCGCCACTGGTGCTCGTGGCCACCCCAGCCGAGGAGCGTGGGCAGGCCGGTGTGGGCAGAGACGCGGCCCTCGTAGACGTAGGACTTGAACTGGTCGCCGGGCGCCTCCAGGATGACCGGCGCGCTGGCGACGTTCTCGTTGAGCCAGGCGATGGCGGCATAGTCGTCGGGCTGCGTCTGGGCCAGGTAGGCCGCGCCGTCGAGTGTGGGCCGGTCACCGTATTCGCGGGCGCGGGCCGGGATAGCCAACGCCGGGTAGATCAGCCCGGCGATGATGGGCAACGCAGCAAAAATCACCACCCCCACCTTGCGCCGGCGGATAAAGCCCGTCAGCGCGTAGGCCCCGGCGACGGCCCACAAGACCCAGGCCTGGAAGTAGAACTTGAAGACGGTGTTCATGCGGCTGCCAAAGTGATCGCGCAGGTAGACGAACTCGACGGCGAGGGTGAGGAGGGCGCCGGTGGCGAAGAGGAGGAGGATAAATCTGGGGGACTGGGGGACTGGAAGACTGGGTGATTGAGTGATTGAGTGATTGGGGCGGAGGAGGAGGAGGGCGATGGTAGTGAGGAGAGCAATGAGAATAAGAGCGGTCCAGGGAGTAAGCAGACGCGAGAACAGATTGTGCGAGATGAGGGAACGCGCGTCGGGCACGTCCAGGCCGGGGATCGGGCCGCCGCGCAACCAGGCCACCAGGTAGGCCGTCGGGCCTTGCGAGGGAATGACGCCCAGCCAGGTCAGCACCACGACGAGCCCCAGAACGAGTGCCAACGCACCGAGAATGCTCAACACCGCGATCAGTGTCCACCTGGCAATTTCACGAACCCGCACGCCACTCTGCTGCGCTTGATTGGCGACAAAGACCACGGTGATGAAGAGGAGCGGACCGAACATTACCAGGAATTGGGGCAAGCGAGTGGCGTTGAACAGGTTGGGCAGGATGCCGCCAGCCTGGGATTGGAAGCCAAGCCAGAAGGGAAGGTAGAGAAGAATGCCGGTGACGAGGAAGGCGAGGAAAAGAAAAGTGAAACGTGAAATGTAATGCGTAATGCGTAATGCGTAAGACGTGGCGTGTCGGTGGGCGAGGGTGTAGGCAGCGACGACGATAAAGAGATAGATGGGAAAGTCCCAGGTGTTGAGAAAGCCCAGCCCGCCCAGACAGATAGCATAGACGATAAACTCCCAGACGGTGAACGGCCGGCTCGGTAGATCTAATTTTGCTCGGCCTGGATCTGGCGATCCAGGCCAAAAGCGGGGATTTGGCAATCCCCTCGGAGCAATTTTGGATCCACTGAGACTGGAAATTAGAGAGTAAAGATTAGAGAGCGACGATTCTCCATCCTCCATTCGCCATTCGCCATTCCTCATTCGCCAATAGAGATTGAGGGCCAGGGCGAGCGCCAGGAGAACAAAGGGCAGCGCCAGGACGTGGGGATGCATATCGCCCAGAATGAAACTAAAGGCGGGGAACTCGTCAATCACTTCCTGCTCCGCCCCCCAGGGGGTATAGTCCTGAATGACGCGGGACGACTGCCACCACCAGAAAAAGCGCGTGGGCGTCCAACTGCCTTCCGCCAATGGCGGCGGAGGACCGTCAATGCCCCGGATGTCCAGCCAGGCCCAGAAACCAGCCGGCCCCAGCCCCCGGGCGTGCGACATCTCCAGCAGCCCCCCCAGATTGCCCATCACGGCCA
>CAYQTW010000439.1:0-3050 GCA_964420485.1 uncultured Anaerolineales bacterium | reverse complement strand
GCTGCAACGAGTATCCGGCAATCCGGCGGGATTGAGCGCAGAAGAGGCGCTGTGGCTGGCGACGGTCGGCGGCGCCCAAGTGCTGGGCCGCGACGACATCGGCCAACTGGTCCCCGGCAAGGCGGCCGACTTTATCGGCCTGCGGCTGGATCGACTGGACTATGCCGGCGCGCTCCACGACCCGCTGGCGGCGCTCGTCTTTTGCACCCCGCAGCGGGTAGACCTCTCCGTCATCAATGGCCGCGTCGTCGTCGAGGATGGACATCTCTTGACGATGGACCTGGGGCCGGTGATCGAGCGGCACAACCGCATTGCGCGGGAATTAGTGGGGTGAACCTACTCACCCTCACATCGCCCATCCCGCCCGATGACTGCCAGTACCTCCCCCTGACCAACTTGCGCCCCTGGTGTGCTGTAAAGCGCCTGCACCACCCCGTCCCACGGTGCGCCGAGTTCCAGGTTCATCTTCATAGATTCCAGCACCGCCACCACTTCTCCCCGAGCCACCTGCTGCCCCATCACCACGGGCAGCGCCACCAGCAAGCCGGGCAAGGGAGCGCGCACTTCCCCTGTTGCAACGGGAGATGATTGAATTGCCTCTGCGCCTTCGGGGTGACGTCGCCCCTGGCGCATACAGGCCCGATATGGCTGCCCGGCCACCACCATCTGGCAACCTTCCTCGTCGGCCTGCTCGACGTGCGCCTCGTAAGAGCGATGATCCACCAGCAGCGAATACTGGGGCAGACCGTCCACGCCCTGGAAATCAACGTTGAGCGGGCGGCGATTGACCCACACCCGCCCCTCACGGCCTATCTCAATCTCGAAAGTCTCTCCTTCAACGGTGATGACGTATCTCATCCACCCCACCCCCGCATCAGTTCCCAGCGGCCCAACATCTTCCAGCGACTGACGTGGGACGTCTCTGCGGCATGTTCTCCCCCGCGCCGCCGGTAGTCGAGGATCGCCGCCGTCAATGCCGCCGCCAGGAGGTCCTCGCCGCCCGGCTCCGGTGGCAGAAACTGCTCCTCCAGGAAGCGGGTATGGAACTGCCCACCAAAGAAGCGATGGCTGTCCAAGAGTGCCCGGTGCAGGTCCAAATTGGTCGTGACGCCGATGATACGGTACTCTTCCAGCGCCCGCCGCATACGCACAATTGCCACCGCGCGCGTTTCCCCCCAGGCGACCAGTTTGGCCAACAGTGAATCGTAGTAGGGAGTGACGGTGAGCCCTTCGCACACGCCACTGTCCACACGGATGCCAGGCCCGCCCGGTTCAATCAGGCGGGTGATGCAGCCGGTGGCGGGGATAAAACCCTGGGCCGGGTCTTCGGCCAGGATGCGGCACTCTAGCGCCCAGCCCCGGGGACGGATGTCCTTCTGGGTGTGCCGCAGTTCCCGGCCAGAGGCGATGCGCAACTGCTCCTTGACGATGTCTACGCCCGTGACCGCCTCGGTGACGGTATGCTCCACCTGCAGGCGCGGGTTGACCTCCAGGAAGTAAAAGTTGCCGTCGGGGTCGAGGAGGAATTCAACCGTGCCCGCGCCAGCATAGTCCACGGCCTGCCCCAAATGCACAGCCGCCTCACAGATGCGCTGCCGCAGATCGTCGTCCACTGCCCGCGAGGGTGACTCTTCGATCAGTTTCTGGTGCCGGCGCTGGATGGAACATTCCCGTTCGCCCAGGTGGACGACGTGGCCGTGGGTGTCGCCCAGGAGTTGCACCTCAATGTGACGGGCGTCCTGCACCAGCCGCTCCAAGTAAACCGTGTCTTCGCCAAAGGCCGCCTGGGCCTCCCGCCGGGCGAGGGGAACAGCGGCCTCCAGTTCTGCCCGCGAATGTACCACGCGGATGCCCATCCCGCCACCGCCGGCCGCTGCCTTGAGCACCACCGGGTAGCCGATGCGCCCGGCGGCGTCCAGCAATTCATCGTCGTCCAGGGTGCGCGCAGAGCCCTCAATGACCGGGATGGACAGGTCGCGGGCCACACGGCGGGCAGCGGTCTTGTCGCCCAAGAGTTCCATCGCCTCCGGGCTGGGCCCGACAAAGGTCAGTCCAGCCTCAGCGCAGGCCCGGGCGAAGACGGGCGACTCGGCCAGGAAACCGTAGCCGGGATGAACAGTCTGCGCGCCAGCCTCCAGCGCCACCTGGATGATACGCTTCCCCCGCAGGTAACTCTCCTGCGCCGGCGGCGGGCCGATGCAGTAGGCCTCGTCGGCGTAGCGCACGTGAGGGGCCTCCCGGTCGGCCTCAGAGAAGACGGCCACCGTCTCCAGCCCCAGTTCCCGGCAGGTACGCAGCACCCGCACGGCAATTTCCCCTCGGTTAGCAACTAGGACTTTGCTGATCATTGCTCACACCGGCATATTGCCGTGTTTGCGCGGCGGCCGCTGCACCCGCTTGTTGCGCAGCATTTCCAGGGCGCGGATGACGCGGGGGCGGGTCTCGCGGGGGACAATCACGCCGTCCAGATAGCCCCGCGCCGCCGCGACGTAGGGGTTGGCGAACTTTTCCCGATAGTCGCGCACCAACTCCTTCCGCAGGACATCAGGGTCATCCGCCGCCTTCAGTTCCCGGCGAAAGACGACGTTCACCGCCCCCTGTGGCCCCATCACGGCGATCTCCGCGCCCGGCCAGGCCAGGCATACGTCACCACGCAGGTGCTTGGAACTCATGACGATGTAAGCCCCACCGTAGGCCTTGCGGGTGATGATCGAGACCTTGGGCACGCTGGCCTCGGCGTAGGCATAAATCATTTTGGCCCCGTGGCGGATGATGCCGCCGTGCTCCTGCGCCACTCCAGGCAAAAAGCCGGGCGTGTCGGTCAGTGTCAGCAGCGGGACATTGAAACAGTCGCAGCAGCGGATGAAGCGTGCGCCCTTGTCGGAAGCATTTATGTCGAGCACGCCGGCCAGCACCGGCGGCTGCTGGGCCACGATGCCCACCACGTGCCCCCCCATCCGTGCGAAACCCACGATCAGGTTAGGGGCGAACCGGGCCTGCACCTCCAGGAAATCCCGGTCATCCACGATGGAGTGAATGACCTCCTGCAT